>JAJZBJ010000159.1 GCA_021798975.1 Bacillota bacterium
CTTCTCCATGGATTGTCCTTCCTCCTTTCCCTGCGCCTTTTGGCGTGAGGCTCGCGCAGCCCCGTGGTGTCGAACCCGGTTACTCGAAAACCCCCATCCAAGACGTTGATCCGAGGGCTGCACACCGTGAACAGTCCGATGGAACGCCGACCCTCGGCGCGACTCACGAGCATCGGAGACGGGCCACCACCACCATGCCGATGCGCGCGGAATAGCGGACCGGATGGTCTCGACGGTGTCAACTCGACTCATTCACAGAGGAGTGATGCATGTGGGTAATGCAGAAAAAGGGAGGCCGCCCGTTCTGGGGCCTGAGCAGGTACGGTTGATGCAGGGCTTGGCGCAAGAGGTGTCCATCTTGCGGCCCGAGGTCCTGGAGGGCGGCGCGACCGTTGGCGAACTCGCCTGGCAATTCGGCAAAGACCGGGCGGCGATGGGCGACCGCTGGCGTTACCGCTTGTGGCCCCGCGACGACGCCAGCGGCCGACTGGACGCATGGGCCTGGGTGTCCCTTCCGTTCACCGTGCGGCGCAGCGATGGATCCGCCGCGACCTCGCACAGCGCGAACTTGACCTGGCAGGTCCATCCGGACCGCCCGGAGCTGCTGGACGAGATTCTCGACTGGTACGCCACGGAGGCGCCCGGTCTCGACCGGGTCGTCACGCCGCAGGATGCGGACACGGAGCTGCTGTCCCGCCTGGCCGTGCGCGGCTACACGCCCGATACCGAGGCGGGGGGAGACGACGGAGACTGGCACCAGTTTAACCGCCGATCACTCGCCGATCTCACCCAGCCCTCGCTGCCGGCGGGCTTTCGTTTCTGCACGGCCGCCGAGGTCGGTCCGGCGGCTGCAGCCCAAGCGCACGTGGACGCATGGCATCCGTCGACGTTTACCGAGACCAGCATGGCTGGCGTGCAGGCTATGTGGCCGTATGGCGAGGACCTGCATGTGCTTGTCGAAGCGGCGGATGGGACCCTAGTCGCCACCGCCATCATCTGGTTCGATCCCGTCAGTCGTACCGCAGAATTTGAACCGGTCGGGACGCATCGGGACTATCGCCGTCAGGGTCTGGCCACCGCCCTGATGTGGCACGGTATGCACCGAGCCCGCGACGCGGGTGCTGAGACGATGCTGGTGGCGTGCGTCGGGGCGGCGGGCAATCCCGCGGCCCGGGACCTGTATTATGGGGTCGGTTTTAAACCGTTCGCCCGCGATGTCCCGCATATCCAGCGATCCCGGTAGTTGCCGTTCGCCGGGCGGCGCCTTCTCGCATTGGCCCAGTGAGGGTGCCCCCGAGGGCAACCGGGCGTCAAGGGCACCGACGCGCCGCGGAAAAGCGCGTCAACTCCAGCCGAGTCCCGGTCATGCTACATCCCCGATTCTCCGCCAACCGGAGACTCCGCCGGCCCAGCGCGCACGTCTGGGGAGATCTGCTGTTCACCATCGGGGTGAGGCCGCCTGTCCCAGAGCGCTACTCCTGTCGGGGAATTGACAGAACCCTGGGCCTCGCCCCTCATGGTGGCCAGCATCCGAGACGTTCAGCGCGGAAGCGGATGCGACCAAAAGCCTGCCTCCGGGCCTGATTCGGCCAGAATGGCCTGAATGGTGATTTCACAGTCGTCCGGCGGTACGGCTGAACTTTATTGGAGAGCAATCGCGGATCAGCCCGCGATGCGTCCCAGAGACAGATCTTTCTATCTTTTTCCGTTATGGTAAGGAAGGAGTGGATACGATGCGTGTAATCCTTGCAGAAAAACCATCAGTGGCTTTGGACATTGCCAAAGCGCTGGGTACGCCCGCGCGACACGAAGGGTATGTCATGGTAGAAGACACCGCAATCACGTGGGCGTTTGGGCATTTGGTGGGACTAGCCGCCCCTGAGGTATACAACATGGACTGGAAAAAATGGAGCTGGGCCACGCTCCCGATGGTTCCGGAGACCTTTCGGTTGGAGCCGATTAAGAAAACAAAGGCGCAACTGAATGTGATTAAGACGTTGCTTCGGGATGCGGATCGGGTGGTCGCGGCGACGGACGCCGATCGCGAAGGTCAGTATATCTTTGCGACGATTGCCAGCGTCGCTGGCTTGTCTCAACCCGTCGACCGCCTGTGGCTGTCGGAGAATACCCCGACGGCCATTCGCAAAGCGTTGGCCAATATGAAACCGAACACGGCCTACGACAACCTCACTGCTGCTGCCGCGGCTCGATCGCAGGCAGACTGGCTTGTTGGTCTCAATGCCACCCGCGCCTTTTCCTTGCGGCATGGGCAACCCGGGCAACCTCTGAGTGTGGGGCGGGTGCAGACCCCTACTCTCCGAATTATTGCGGACAGGGACAACGCTATCGACGCATTTCAGCCCACCCCTTACTGGGAACTGTATGTGACTTTCCGAGCGGAGCCGGGCGATTACGTCGGGCGGTGGTTGGGCAGGGATAAAGAGCATCCGCACCGCATCCTTACGGTTGAGGAGGCCGAGACTCTAGCCACGAAAGTTCCGGTGGGAACCCCGGGGCAGATTTCGAAGGCGGAAACGAAGTCGGTCACCGTTCGGGCGCCTCTGTTGTATTCGCTGAACGACCTGCAAAAGGACGCCAATCGACGCTTGGGGCTCACCGCCCAGCAAACCCTGGACGCGGCCCAGCGGCTCTACGACGCCCATCTCACCAGCTATCCCAGGACGGATGCGCAGCACATCACACGAGAGATCGCCAGGGAGATTCCGACCCGGTTGCGCGGGTTGACGGTCGGCACGCCCGATATGCGAGCGCAGGCGATCGCTGGTGCTGCTCAGAGGCTTTCCCGCCTCATCAATGAAGTCAAAGTTAATGCGGCTGGTCACTATGCGATTATCCCAACCGGCCAAGCCCCAGGCGACAAGCTGTCACCCATGGATCGCAGTGTGTATGAACTGGTCTGCCGTCGCTTTCTGGCCGCGCTTTTGCCAGATGGCCAGGACGAACGCACGACGATTATCACTACGGCGAACGGAGAGAAGTTCCGCACCAGCGGATCGGCCGTTGTGGAGCCGGGATGGCGCAGAGCCTTGGAACCGATGCGTGAGGAGGAAGACAGCCGGGATGTCGATGAATCGGAGGGGCCGATTCCAGCGGGCCTGAGAGCGGGTATGCCGGTTGCCGTGAAGGATCGTGACACGAAGGGCAAACAAACCAAGCCTCCGGCTCGGCTCAATGACGCCTCGTTGCTGGCGATTATGGAAAAGCACGGTCTTGGCACGCCGGCCACCCGGGCACGCATCGTGGAAGTGCTGCTAACGCGCGGGTATGTTGAGCGCCAAAAAAAACTGTTAATCTCGACGAACAAGGGCCGTCACCTATTAAAACTTGTCCCCGACCAACTGCAAAGTCCCGAGCTGACGGGTCAATGGGAAGCTCGACTCGAGGCCATCGCCAATGGGCAGGGCAATGCGGACGCATTCTTGCAGGGTATCCGGGATCTCACCCATGCCGTGGTGGATGTGGCTAAAAACCAGCAGGGCGAGGCCGTGGCCACCACGAACCCTCTCGGGCCTTGCCCTAAGTGCCGGCAGGGGACCATTCGGGAAGGTCGCAAGGGGTGGGGCTGTTCCCGATGGCGAGAGGGCTGCGACTTCGTCATTTGGCGCATTGTGGCCGGGAAGACGTTGACCGAAGCTCAGGCGAAAGTGCTAGCGGCAGGGCGCACCACCTCCGAGCTCAAAGGGTTTAAAAGCAAACAGGGCAAAAGCTTTTCGGCCCGGTTGAAGCTGGACGACCAATTTCGCGTGGTGTTTGAGTTTGGTACTAGGCCACGGCGGCGCGATCCGCGGAAGACCGAAAAAGTGCGTCCCGGAAGTCTGCAGTCCTGAGAGGTGTTCTCTAGAGCTCAACGCCTCAACGGGTTGCGGTGCTTGGTTCAGTAATTCGGGCGCTCCGATTTCTACGACGGGCGTCGTATACTAAAACGGGTGATGGAAATGACCAGGAACATGGCGGTCGGACTTTATGTTGTATTGTTGGTTGCGGTTGTCGTTGGCGCCGATGTCTTGTTCTTTAGGCATCACTTCTGGGCACGGCTGTTGGCGAACATTGGGATCGTCTTGGTGTTTGGGGCCTTTTATTTGAGATTTCGTGGGAAGCCCTAAGTTAAGCTGCGCAGCACCACCTGCCCAGTCTTGAGATTAACCAATCAGCTGCCGGGATTCCCCCGATGCAGCACGGTGGATGACCGTGATGGGGCATCTAGCGAGTCTCTGCCACCGCCCTATCCGATCGGTCGGATCTCCACCCTGTTCCGTGTTGACTTCAAGTCGGTTGGGAATGCCATGCGCGGACAGCGATCCCACACGAAACTGCTCTGAAAAATCTCCAACCCCAGGCATTCACCGGAGCTCGGCCGTGTGGCGGCACACCGTCCCGAAAGGGGGGGGGCGGTGTCCCGCCAAAGGCGACGATTCATCGAAAACTCCCCAGCGTCCTCTCTCACGATCACGGCCACGGGCATCGCGATTTTGGGGCGGTGTCTTCGCGGCTTCTCTCCTCCAGCAGGTCCGATGGGATCAGAAGCGGGATACTACTGCTGCGCCTTGGGAGCCTTCGCTCCGCCGGTTTTCGCTAACGGACACTGTCGCGCCTACACCTTGAAAGAATACAAAACGCCGGTTAATATGAAGAAGAAACGACCGTTACAGAGAGAGTGAGTCCATGGAACAGCCAGCGTGGCTGCTATTGTCCTATAGGGTGCCATCGGAACCTTCCAGCAAGCGGGTCGCCATTTGGCGCAAAATCCGGGGGCTGGGAGCGGTGTACATCCAAAATGGCGTCTGTGTACTACCGAACACCGACGCTTATCAGCGGCAGCTGAAAATCATTCAAAACGACATCATTGGCATTGGCGGGGAAGCCGCGCTCTTGGACACGGCGGGTTTCGATAAGCAGGATGCTGAGACGATTGTCTCGCACTTTAACGCGGCACGGAATGCGGAGTATGGAGAATTCTTAGAGAAATGCCGGGCTTACGTAGCAGAAATCCGCGACGAAATCGAGGTGCAGCATTTTACCTATGCGGAGCTCCAAGAGAACGACGAGGATCTGAAAAAATTGCGCCACTGGCTACAGAAGATTACCACGGTCGATTTTTACGGCGCGCCGCTGCGGGCTCAAGCGGAACAGGAACTCACGGTTTGCGAACAGGTGCTGGAGGTTTTTACGCATCACGTATTTGACGCGGAAGTCCGCCATGACGGGCCCCATTCGCGGGAATAGGACAGGCGGACGACCGACCCGGTGGCCACCGCGTGGAGTTTCCATCCGGGAGCATTAGCGACCATGCATGACATAAGGGGGACTCATTGGTGAACTGGTATGTGCTCGTGGCGGCGCTGTTAGCCTCGTCCGTCGAGTTTGTCGAAGCGCTGACCATCGTCTTAGCGGTGGGCACCGTGGAAGGGTGGCGGCCCGCCTTGCGCGGCACCTTGCTGGCGGTGCTGTCGCTGGCGGTGTTGACAGCGGTCTTGGGTGTTGGGGTATTGCACTATGTGCCGATCAATGTGTTGCGCGGCGTCATCGGCGTCTTACTCCTGCTATTCGGAGTTAAGTGGCTCCGGAAAGCTATTCTGCGCTTTGCGGGCAAAAAGGCCCTGCATGATGAGACAGAAGCCTATCAGAAACAACTGGGCCAATTGCAGGCCAACAAAGGCAACACCTTTGCGGCCCAAGCCACGGCCTTTAACGGCGTGTTCCTCGAGGGCCTCGAAGTGGTGGTCATCGTGCTGACCATGGGTTCGGCAGCCCAAGCCTATTCCAGTGCGATCATGGGATCGGCCATCGGCCTTATCCTGGTTTTGGCGGCTGGCATTATCCTCCGCGCGCCACTAGCCAAGGTGCCGGAGAACGTAATGAAGTTTGTGGTGGGGACGATGTTGACGAGTTTCGGAAGCTTCTGGGCGGGGGAGTCGCTCGGCGTAGCATGGCCCGGCCAGGACTTGAGCATTGTGCTGTTGATTGCAGGATATTTGGCTGCCAGTTGGCTCATTGTGTCCTCAATTAAAAAACGCGACCAGGAACGGAAGGTGGCCGCCTCATGAAGTGGCTTAAGGAAGTCTACGATCTGTTTGTGGATGATCCCAAACTGGCGATTTTATCTTTGGTGGCGTTGCTCATCGCGCTCATCGTGGCCCATGCCGGCGCCAAGGAAGCGGCGGGACTGGCGATTTTCTTGGTAGTGGCGGGATCGTTGTGGTATAGCACGCGCTAGAACCCGCTGTACCGGACCGGAAGAAACCTCGACCGGGAATATGAATTCTGCTGCGTTCAGTCCGGCCCCGTCACGTCGTCGGTGGTTTTGCCGCCGAGTCGTTGCCGGGGCCATCCTGTTCACAGGGTCTGTTCCAGATGTCTGCTACGAGAGGCGCCGGGCTGGAAGACTCGGCCACTCGGAAATAGAGAAGACCGAACCTGGGAGAGGTTCCGGCAGGGAAGACAACTGCAATCCCGGGATGGGGCGCGGTTGGGCAGTGGGGGCCGGGTTTCTTGTGTCTCCATGGGGGTTATTGGGCGGCGCCTGCAAT
>JAJZBJ010000160.1 GCA_021798975.1 Bacillota bacterium
GGCCCCTATCAGGATCTGCATTCGGGGGTCTATGGCGGTGCCGTGCAAAACCCTGCCCATGCTTTGGCGCGGCTCATCGCCTCCCTGCACCACGACGACGGCCGGGTCGCCGTGGACGGTTTCTACGACGCGGTCGAGCCCTTGACGCCGGAAGAGCGTCAGGCGTTTGCCGCCCTGCCCTTTGACGAAGAGGCCTATCGGAATGAACTCCGGGTACCGGCACTGCATGGCGAGCCTGGCTATACGGTATTGGAGCGCGTCTGGGCACGCCCCACCCTCGAAGTCAACGGCATGTGGTCAGGGTTTTTGGGTGAAGGGCAAAAGACCATCGTGCCTGCCTCGGCGCACGCCAAGATAACCTGCCGGCTAGTGCCGCATCAGAACCCGGATCACGTGTTGAATGCGATTGAGGCACACTTAAAGTCCCATCTTCCGCCCGGTGTCACGCTATCCATTAGCCGCGGGGAGGGGGCTCCCGGGTCGATTACACCTATCGACCACCCGGCCGTCAAGGCGGCCGAGCAGGCCATTGAGCAGATCTACCAAAGTCCCGCATCCTACATCCGTATGGGCGGGTCCATCCCAGTGGTCGTGAGTTTCCAGGAAATTCTTCACATGCCGACCCTGCTGCTTGGCTTCGCCTTGCCGAATGAAAATTTCCATGCCCCCAATGAACACTTCCATTTGGACAATTTCTACCGGGGTGCGGAAACGGTGGCGCTACTCTGGGAAAAGCTGGGAGAGGGCCATGTCTAAGCCGTTCCTGACCGCTGAAGAATGGGCTGAACTGCTCACCCGGCTTGATCGCGGCGAACAGTCGGTCGAACACGGCGCTGGGACCCGAAGCATTAGACGGGAGCCTATTCGTGGACTCATCAACGATCTCAAAGCGCTCCTCTTCCCCCACTGCGCGGCGGCGGGCCAGCATCCCGAAATCCCGGCTGAGCAAGCTGCGGCAGCGGTGTTCGAGAGCCTAGTGCGAATTATCCACCAGGTTAGCGTGCACAACTGCGATGATTCGCCGACCTGTGCCGAGCAGTCCCACGCGGCCGTACTGGTGCGGGAATTCTTCGAGGAGTTGCCGGCGGTCCAAGAAGAAGCCCTGACCGACGCCCAAGCGGCCTTTGAAGGCGACCCGGCGGCCCGAGGACCGGTTGAGATTATCAGTACCTATCCCGGATTTTACGCAACGCTGGTCTATCGATTGGCGCATCGGCTGCATCAGCAAGGTGTCCCGCTGTTGCCCCGGATGATGACCGAGATTGCCCACAGCGAAACCGGCATCGATATCCATCCCGCCGCGCATATCGGGTTGTACTTCTTTATCGATCACGGCACCGGAGTGGTGATTGGAGAGACGACCGAGATTGGCGACCGCGTCACCCTGTACCAAGGGGTCACCCTGGGGGCCCTAAACTTTCCCCATGATCAAGAAGGGCGCATCATTCGCGGCGCCAAGCGCCACCCCACGATCGAAGACGACGTGGTGGTTTACTCCGAGGCCACCATTTTGGGCGGCGATACCGTCATTGGCCATCATTCCGTCATCGGTGGCAATGTCTGGCTGACCGAGAGCGTCCCCCCGTTTTCGAAAGTGACGACAAAGTCTACAATAGCCTTGAGAACGCGCAAGGATCCGGTGACATAAATTTCTTGGGCAAATGAGGGATTAGACGATGCAGCACATACATGACAACAAGCCGCCCCTGTCGCATGGCACCGCCAGCTTGTGGGTAGACCTGGTTTTTTGGCACCCCAACGTCAAAGATGCGCGCCAGCTGACGGACTTCTTGGAAGAGTACGGGCTGGGCGAACGGTCCCAAACCGTGGAATGGCTGGATAAGTTTACGGTCCGTCTGGCCATGTGGCGCGGAAAGTACTGGTACTTCCTGACCCCCGAGGAATGGGAGCAGGCGGGCCAAGATTTGGTGCAGTTCATTAAAAGGACCGCCTATCACTACCACTGCAAAAAGGTCGAGTATGACACCCGCGCCTTCTCCGTAGGCTTGGAGAAGCGGGTTCGCAAGGAAAATCGGCAGGTTGACCAGCTTTTGAAGGATCAGCCAGCCCATGACCACCCCGTGTGGTGGGTGTTCACGCTATGAGTACCCCGTCACGCCAATCCATACGCGACGCCCAAAAACGGCTTCAAGGCGTCATTCATCAAACGCCGCTAGCCACAAGTCAATCGCTGGCCGACTTGGCCGGCTATGACCTCAGATTCAAACCCGAAAACCTGCAGGTGACAGGCTCTTTTAAAATCCGCGGGGCATTCAACAAGGTATCTGAGGTGGCCGCAGCTGGTGCGCGCGGCGTCGTCACCGCATCCTCCGGAAACCACGGACAAGCTGTAGCCTGGGCGGCACGCCATTTCGGACTGGCTGCCCAAATCGTGGTTCCGACCAGCGCGCCAGCGGTAAAGATTAAGGCAGCTGAGGCATTCGGCGCCACCGTTGAGATGTGCGGGACCCGAAGCAGCGAACGGCTGGAACGGGCTCACCAGCTCGCCGAAGAACTGGGCTACGTCTTCGTCCCGCCGTATGACGATCCGGCTATCATGTCCGGGCAAGGCACGATTGGTCTGGAAATCCTAGAAGAGTGGCCCCAAGTGGACACCGTTTTGGTGCCCATTGGCGGCGGCGGACTGATATCGGGCATCTCCACCGCCATCAAAGAGACGCGACCCGATGTACGGGTGATCGGCGTGGAACCCGAGGGCGCTGCCAAGGCCTTTACCTCGCGGAAACAGGGGCACCGCGTGGAACTGCCCGGCACCGACAGTATTGCCGACGGTCTCATCACCCTGTCTCTCGGCCATCTAACCCACTCTGTCATCGAAACATATGTTGATGACATCGTCACGGTGACCGATGCCGAAATCCGGGAGGCATTCTGGCTTCTCTTTTCCCGGCTCAAGTACGTGGTAGAACCATCCGGCGCGGCCACAACCGCCTGGGCCCTGGCGGCCGGCAGGAAGCCGCTTGCAGGGCACCGCGTCGTCGCGGTGCTAAGCGGCGGAAACTGCGATCCGGACACTGTCCGCAGCCTCTAAATTGTCTGCATAAGGCGGTCGAATTGGTAAACCCTACCGTCCAGGAGGGGTACCATGGACCAATCAACGACCTGCTCATGCGGCAATACGTCCGTTGCGCACTGCTATGACTGTCAAAGCGCGCTTTGCGGCGATCACCTGTGCGCCGGATGCGGACGGTGTGCGAACGACTGCGTTTGCCACCTCCGCTGGTGGATTCCAGAGTTTTTCTAAAAAACGCCCCCGGTTCCTTTCAGGTCCGGGGGCCTTTCGATTGTCTTCACTAACGTCCCGCGGCGACCGGCGCGTTAACCAGACGCCGGGTAATTTCGACTAATCGCTGGGCCTGATGGCGCACGGCGGTCAGGGTTTCGTCAGGCACACCCTGATCGGAGGCGGTCACGGACGTGCCGTAAGGGTTTCCTCCCGCAGCATACAACACCTGGTCGGTATACCCCGGCGCCACCACGATCGCTCCCCAGTGATACATGCTGGTGTAGAGGGAGAGAATGGTCGCTTCCTGCCCGCCATGGGGGTTGGCCGCCGAGCTCATGGCTGTGACGGTCTTGTTGGTGAGCTTGCCCTGAGCCCAGAGCGGGCCGGTCGAGTCAAGAAATTGTTTCATTTGCGCTGCCATGTTGCCGTATCGGGTCGGGACACTGAAAATGAGCCCGTCCGCCCAATCCAGGTCATCCAGACTCGCCACCCCAACCTCTGCCGTCTTATCGACATGCGCTTTCCAGGCCGGATTGCTGTTAATGGCCTCCGGCGGGGCCAACTCCGGCACTCGCCGAACCCGGACCTCGCTTCCGAGCTCCCGGCAAGCCTTCTCGGCTTCCTGAGCCATGCGATAGTTGGTCCCCGTGGCACTGTAATAGATCACCGCAATTTTGACGTTGTTCATCCGTATCCTCCTTGTTATGGTTAGACCGAAATTCTCCCGCCGGCCCGCGCGTATAGCGTGTCCGCCAGTATGATCATGAGCCGTGCAGCCACCGGATCATGGAGGCGGCCGATCGGTTCCAGCTCCACGTGCGCCGCCTCCGGCTTTTGCACCACATCGGTACCCATAAAGGTCAGCATCTGGCGCAAATGCAATTAGCTGCGCAATGTGCCGAACAATCCTTGAGCACGACTGACGGCTTGCCCGCAATGGAGGACCCTGCCGGGTCGCGGGATGCCCAGTTTCAGGCATTTTTTACCACCGCGGGAGAGAGCCGTGGTATTCGCGTGTAAAAAGCACCAAGGCATCCGCCCGACGCATCAACCCCCAAAACCGCCGCGTGTCATGGGGCGGATCAAAGTCCGGGTTGTAAAAGGGAGGCGATCCATCCGAAGCCTCGGTCCAGACTATAGTACGGGCCGCCAACCCGCGGAACACCTGAAACAGTGCGCGATTAGGCTTCCCGTAAACGGCCCACGGCCGCCACCCATTCCTGCATAACGCGCACCTCCCCTAATCAGCGTTCCCCCAGGCCAACGGGCTAAATGATAATGTTTCGTTAGCGGCTATATAATTGTAATATACCTAGCGCTTCAATTGTCAACAGGTCGGCGTTATAATATTTAGGGTATCCAGCGATGTTATAGAGTGAGATTCTACGGGAGAGGAGGACAAGGATATGAAGGATTTCGACATGTGTCCGCGGTTTGAAGCCGCTGTAGGCTTGATTGGCAAGCGCTGGACCGGCCTCATCATTGAAGTCTTGCTTCAGCAGCCGCAGCGCTTTTCGGAAATTGCCCAGGCCATCCCCCAGGTGAGCGACCGGATGCTGGCCGAACGGTTAAAGGAGCTTGAAGGCGAAGGCATCGTGGACCGCCACGTCTACCCCGACACCCCCGTGCGGGTCGAATACGCGTTGACAGCAAAGGGCCGGGATCTGGCGCCGGTGATGCAGGCCCTGCATGATTGGGCGAATAGTTGGATTTTGGTTCCCACCCCCAAGTAGAATTATTTTTCGCGCCGCGCCTTCTTCATTGCCGTCGGTGAAGCCGTTCGTGTACCCTTACCGTATGGTCCCGCATAAGATGCAGGACGTCATAACGGTAAAGGAGCGATGGCTCAATGAAGCTTGCCGCGCGTATGGAAAAACTCCCTCCCTATTTATTCCTGGAATTGGATCGGCTCATCGAGCGCCAGCGCGCTCTGGGACACGACATCATCAATTTGGGAATTGGGGACCCGGACCAACCGACCCCCGCACACATTATCCAAGCCCTGCAAGCCGCCGCTGAACGGCCGTCCAACCATCGATATCCCAACTACTTAGGCAGCCCCGCCTTTCGCCAAGCCGTTGCCGCATGGTACAAGAAGCGGTTTGACGTCGACTTGGACCCCAGCGCTGAAACCGTGGGACTCATCGGATCCAAGGAAGGCATCGCGCACTTGACGTGGGCCATGGCAGGGCCTGGAGATTTAGTCATTGTTCCCGATCCCAGTTACCCCGTGTATTTGAGTCAAGCCATTTTGGCGGGTGCTGAAGTGTATGATCTGCCCCTGCCGGCGGAGCGCCGCTTTTTGCCAGACCTGGACTCCATCCCCGAGAGCGTCCTCACCCGGGCCAAGATGTTGTGGGTCAACTACCCCAACAACCCCACCGGCGCCACAGCGGATTTGTCCTTTTTTGAAGAAGCCGTCGCACTGTGCCGTCAATACGACATTCTCTTGTGCAGCGACTTGGCCTACGCCGAAATCGGCTATGACGGCTTCCGAGCGCCTAGTGCGCTCCAAGTGGACGGCGCTAAAGATGTGACGGTGGAATTCTATTCGCTGTCAAAACCGTTCAACATGACGGGCTGGCGCGTCGCGGCCGCCGTCGGAAACCCCACGGCCGTCGGGGCTCTGGGCACGCTCAAAAGCAACCTGGATTCAGGCGTGTTCACCGCCGTACAAGAGGCCGCCGTGGCAGCACTGGCACACGACCCCTTCACCTTCTTTAAGGAGCAAAGCGCCCTGTACGCGGCGCGCCGCAACATAGCACTCAACGCCCTTGAGGAGATGGGCATGGGCATTCCCAGCCCGCTTTCCACCTTTTATATTTGGTTCCGGACACCACGCGGCATGTCGTCCAGTGAAGCCAGCCGCTTCTTCGTCGAAGAAGCGCAAGTCGTCGTCGCCCCCGGCTCCTCCTACGGAGAGGTCGGCGAAGGATGGCTGCGTGCCTCGCTCACATGCCCCACCGACCGCCTCATTGAGGCATTTGACCGAATGAAGGCGGCCATGGCGAGGATATCCTAGTCCGGAATGCCAATTGAGGTGGTAAGCATGGCGACACCTGGTCCGGTGGCGCTGTTTGACTCGGGGGAGGGCGGACTCACGGTTCTGCGCCATCTGGTCGAGCGATTTCCGGGCGAGCGATTTATCTATGCCGCCGACAGCGCGCACTTTCCATACGGCGAAAAATCGTTGGACAGCGTGCGCGAATGGTTTCTGATGTTCCTCCAGTTCTTTCAATCCCA
>JAJZBJ010000161.1 GCA_021798975.1 Bacillota bacterium
GCGGCAACCCCTCCAGATCGTCCGGCTCCAACACGATGCCGCCCAATGGGATCTTTCCGCCATGGCGCGCCGCATGCCGCATAATCACGGCGTTGACGATGGGCTTAATCTTAACCGGACGATAGACCTTGTAGCCCAGCTCCCGAAGCGTGGCTTTGGGCATGGTCACCGGGCAGTGCAAAAACTCCACGGCTGTGTTAACGAGGACAATGTCGGGATTCGAGCGATCCACACTCACAATCACGATATCCCGCTCAGTCATCGGCCTGGCCTCCATTCGGGTCGTCCCGCAAGTCCTCCATCATGTGGGTCAGTTCCACCTGCCCCCGGCGGCGATGCCGCTCCGCCCGGATGATAGTCTCCACCCGGCTGATGCAGTCCTCCAGGGTGTCGTTTTTCACCACATAATCATAGGAATGCGCATGCCGGACCTGCTCAATGGCATTGCGGATGCGGGCGTCGAGATTGTCTACTTGCGATCGCTGCAATATCCGCCGCTTCAACTCCCCAAGACTCGGCGGAAGCAGAAAGATGGCCACGACCCGGCGATGGCGGGCGGTGAATTTCAGCCGTCCCTTGTAATCCAGTTCAATGATGCCATCGTGGTCGGGAACGAACAGCTCCTTCGGCGACCCATAATAGTGGTCCTGGTAGACCTGCTCGTACTCAAACATGTGTCCGCCCTCCACCAGCTGGTGGAACTCCTGCACCGACACAAACCGATAGTCAAAGCCGTCGACTTCTCCCGCACGGGGCTCACGCGTGGTATACGTGACCACCTTGCGCAGGCTGGGGTCGCGGTCGAGCAGGGCCCGCATGACCGAGCCCTTCCCGGCCCCGGATGGGCCGGTAAAGATAAAGAGAATCGGTTCTCCGGCATGTCGCTGACTCATGTTAGTTCGCACCTCCAAAGATGGAGGCGAGGTGTCTCTGGGCATCCTGGGCTTCCCGCTCCATACGTTCCATCAATTCTGCCACCGTGGGTACATCATGAATGAGTCCGATCACTTGGCCGGCCCACGCAAATCCCTCGTCTAAGCGCCCCTCGACGGCCGCCCGATAATTGGCCTCCCCGCTAATATAGGGGAGCAGTTCCTCGATGGGCGGCGATTCCGCCTCTTTGGCCAGGATCCGAGACACATGCGGCGACGGCAGGGTGCGCCCAGGCCGGCCGATAGACCGCTCAATAATCCGGGTGGCGTTCATATCTTCGTCCACCAGGGCCGCCTTGTAGGAGGAGTGCGCGATGCATTCCTGGGTGGCCACAAATCGCGTCCCCATTTCAATGCCCGACGCCCCCAAAGCCAGAGCCGCGGCCAGCTGGCGGCCATCCCCAATGCCGCCCGACGCCACCACCGGGACGGAGACCGATTCCAATAACCGCCGGGTCAACACCACGGTGCCAATATCGTCCCGACCCAAGTGGCCCCCGCCTTCCACCCCCACGCCGATGACCACTGAGGCGCCCAACGATTCGGCCTTTTGGGCTGCGCGCATCCCGGCCACCAACACCATCAGCTTGGCGCCCGACTGTAGAATGCGCTCGGCATAGGGGGCCGGGTTCCCACCGGTGATGGAAATCACCGGGACCGCTTCCGCCAACGCCGCATCCAGCAACTCGTCAATTGAATGATGTCCCAGGGCAAAGTTGACGCCAAAAGGCTTTGCGGTGAGGCGGCGGACGGCCCGAATTTCTTCGGCCAAGGCTTCCGGCCCCGGCAAGGTCGTCGCAGTCACCTGCCCCAACCCGCCCGCCTGGGATACCGCCGCCGCGAGCTCGGCCCGGGCCAAATAGGCTAAACCGCCCTGAATAACCGGCCGCTCGATGCCAAGGGTCTCGGTTAGGCGTGTCCGCATCAACGGCTCAGCGCCTCGCGGATTTTCTGAGCCATCGCCGCCAGATCCTCCGGGTTGGCCGGCGTGGCCCGGGCGAAGTCCAGGTCGGCCATGGTGTTGGCCGGCAACAGGTGCAAATGGGCGTGCGGCACATCAAATCCCGCCACCACCGCCGCAATCCGATCACAACCGGTCACAGCTTGGATGGCGTCGGCAATAGGCTTGGCAAACAACAGAATGCGTCCCAAGAGCTCTGAATTCAGATCAAAAAAATGGTCCGTTTCCTGCTTGGGAATGACCAAGGCATGCCCGGGGTTCAAGGGGCGGATATCCAGAAAAGCCAGGAACTCGGCATCCTCGGCTAGACGATGGCTCGGCAGCTCCCCGCTCACAATGCGCGAAAAAATCGATGGCATATGTCCCGTCCTTCTCATGGTTGGAATACCGTTAGTATACCGCCCCGAGCCTGAAGAGAAAAAGGATTTCACCCCAGCACGCGGAATAGAGTCAAGAGAGAGGGGGATTGGCCATGTCCGACCTGCATGACCGTGTCCGCCGCGCGCTCCTCCACGACAACGCCCGGGAAGCCCGGCAGCACGGCACCCAGCCCATTCGCGAGCGGGTTCCCATCGCGCTGAAAGCCTATCCGGAATTGCAAAGCCAGGTTCGGCGATCCAAAGAACGCGCCTTGGATGCGCTTCCCCGCCTCCTCGAGCAGGCCGAGGCCCGGCTCGTGTCCCGCGGATTCCACGTCTATCGGGCCGCTGATGGAGCCAAGGCCCGGGACTACATCCTATCCCACATGCCGCCATCCAGCTTGGTCATCAAGTCGAAGTCCAATCTGGCGAAAGAAATCCATTTGCCTGATGCCCTCCGGGCGGCCGGCCATCGCGTAATCGAGACAGACCTGGGCGACCATATCAATCAATTGATGGGACGGCAGTCTGGGCATGTCCTGATGCCGGCCATTGGCGTCGACAGGGCGGAGATCCACAAAACCTTTCAAGACCAATTTGACGAACCCGATTTAGGGCCGGCGCCCGAGGACTTGGTCGCATCCGCCCGCCGCCATCTGCGGCCCCTGTTGGAAGAGGCCGGGGTGGGCATCAGCGGGGCCAATGCGGTGACGGCCACGGGGGAGATTGTCCTCATGGAAAACGAGGGCAACATCCGCGCTGTGACCAGTTTACCGGCCGTACACTTTGTGGTAGTGGCGGTCACCAAAGTCGTGGAAACCCTGGAAGACGCTCTCCGTGTGGTGCAAGCCGCATCGCTGTACGGTATCGGCCAGGACTTGGGCAATTACTGCACGGTGCTGGCGGGCCCGGGACGGGACATCGGGCCGGACGTGCATGTTGTCCTGGTAGACGATGGACGGCTGGCGGCCTTAGAGGACGAGCCGGAGCCGTTTTATTGCATCAATTGCGGCAGCTGCCTGAACGTGTGCCCGGTCTATGCGGAGTTGGGCGAAGCCTATGGCGGAGAAAGACTCGGCGGCATCGGCATCATGCAAACCTTTCTCTTAAATGGCGAAGACGCCGCGAATCAGGACGGGCTCGACCTCTGCTTGGGATGCCAACGGTGCGTCCCGGCCTGTCCGGTGGCTATCGACACACCCGGAGTGACAAACCGCCTCAAGGCCCGGCGCCGCACCGTCCCGACCGGGCCCCTCCGCCACCGCTTCTTAAAACTGGTGCATTCCCGGAGGGATTTGATGTGGACCCGCTGGGCTTTTCGCACCGCGGCCGCGCTCGGGATCGCATCCCGCTGGCACCGCCGCGGCCAGAAGCCGGAAGATTTCGTCCCCGTGCTTACCGCCGCGCCGCCCCTGCCGGCCGGACGGGTGTATACCGGGTCGGATCCTATTCGCGGGTCCGTCTGGATATTCCCTGGCTGCGTCATGGACGCCTGGTACGGCGGCGTGCATCAGGACACCATCCGGGTGCTGAATGCCAACGGATACACGGTCCGGGTGCCCGAACAGAAATTTTGCTGCGGCGCGCTGGACGCTCACGCCGGCGCCGCCCCGCGGGGCGCCCCGGATTGGGACACCTTTCCAGGAACCGACCCCATTATCATGGACTCGGCCGGATGCGGCGCGTTTCTGACCCAGCACCCGAACCCCGTGTCCCAGCGAGTCGAGGACCTGGCCGCGTTTCTCGCCCGTGTCGGCTTCCGCCCCCCTCGCCAACCCGTCCCGGGCACGCCGCTGGTCTACCACAATCCCTGCCACTTGGCCTATGCGCAGAACATTGTGGATCAGCCGCGACAGCTGTTGGCGACGGCGGGCTATCATCTGGTGGACGTTCCGGCGGGTGAAGCCTGCTGCGGTTCTGCCGGCACCTACAACTTGGACTTTCCGGAACTGGCGTGGACCTTGGCGCGGCGCAAAGCTGGGGATTTAAGCCGATCCGGTGCGGCCCTGGCCTGCACCGCCAACCCCGGATGCCTCATGCAAATCCGGGCGGGGCTGGAATCGCTCGGTTCCTCCATGCAACTGGAGCACCTGGCGACGCTTTTGGCGCGCGCCTATGCGGGTGGCGCATCATGACGCCGCCGGGATGGCAGGCCTTTGAGCGAAAGGGCTTCACCGTGCGGCATATCCAATCGCCCGTCGATTTTTTGAAGGCCTGGAATGCGATTCTTGGATCCCACCGGGGACCGGTGGCGGTGTTGAACGACCCCATTGCGGCCGCCTGGCTGGATCGATACGAGAACATTTGCTGGATTCCCGATGAGGGCGGACGGGCCGAGATTCTGCGATCGCAGGTCGGTTTTACGGGGGCCAGTTTCGCGCTGGCCGACACGGGCACGGTGGTGCTGGCCGAGGACAGCGGGTACGCCCGCATGGTCTCCAATATGGTC
This sequence comes from Bacillota bacterium, assembly GCA_021798975.1. Taxonomy (GTDB): domain Bacteria; phylum Bacillota; class Sulfobacillia; order Sulfobacillales; family Sulfobacillaceae; genus Sulfobacillus_B. Next base: position 4,702 of record JAJZBJ010000161.1, read on the forward strand.
GCCTGCCATGTCGCCCTGGTGCCGGAAAACCGTTTAGTAGCTAATTGGGAAGGCGTCCTGGAGCGTTTCGGCGTCGAGCACGCCCGCCAGCCCCGCATTCTGAGTTTCATTTCCGGCCCCAGCCAAACCGCTGACATTCAGGGGCAGCTCGTCCGCGGCATGCATGGCCCTGTGGCCGTCGAGGCCTGGATCGTGCCGGCCGTCGATGGGCCCCTCAATCTCACATAAGCCTCCGCGGTTCAAGCCATCCTACAGTCGGAGGTGAGGCTCGTGAACCGAGCTATAGTGGCGATTGAAGGGCAGCTCTCCCCGTATAGCCATCTCCTCAAAGAGGCGGGCTATGACGTGATTCCCTTGGATGACAAAGCGCTCGGCGTGGCTAATGCCATCGTCGTGCAAGGCACCGACAATAACTTCTTAGGGATGGAAGATCCGCTTTCCAAGGCACCTGTCATCAATGCCGACGGCATGACCCCGAACCAAGTCTTGGCCGCGGTCGAACGTCGCGCAATCGCTCGCGCATAAGAGCTTCCTCCCAGGGGCGGCCCCGCCGTCCCTGCTTTATTTTCCCACCGCCCCGCCTGTGGTAGTATCGACGTACAATACGCCACATGGAGGAGGTTCCTGACAATGCCCCGACCTTTAGCGGTGCACTTGGTTGGCAGTTGGTCCCGGCCCGCCTGGCTGGCCAGCCCCCACATCAAAGACGCGCTGGGTGCACCTGAGCAGTTTTGGCGCCCCGAACCCGCCCATCTCTTCGAAGCGCAGAACGACGCCACGCGGCTGGCCATTTTGGACCAGTTGGAGGCTGGCGTCGACATCGTGACAGACGGCGAGCAGCGGCGGCAGCTATTTGATCGCTATTTCTACGGTCGTCTTTCGGGCGTGGACAGCGAACATCCTCTCGAGCACACCTGGGGCGGCCCCGCGCAAAAAAAGGCCAGCCAGGCTTGGCGCCAGGTGGCCCAAGACTTGGCCTCGAGCGGCGGTCCGCCGCGCGTTCCCTCGCCCCGGGTGGTGGGACCGATTGCCTGGCCCGGTCCTTTGGCGGTCGAGGATTTTCGATTCCTCGACCACACCGTGGCTGGGCGGCGGCTGACCAAGATGACCATGTCCGGCCCCATCACGGCACTCAATCGACTGGCTGACGAATGGTATCACGATCGAAGCGCCATGGGACGGGACATTGCGCAGGCTCTCAATGCCGAGGCGCACGCCTTGGCGGATGCCGGATGCCGCTATATCCAGTTTGACGAACCCGAATTTCGAACCGCCCACCTGACTAGCGCTGAGGAGAGCCTGGGCCTGATTAACCGTACCGTTGCCGGTCTCAAGGAGCGCGGCGTCACGACCTATGCCCACATGTGCTACGGATACGCCAACGCCGTTTTGGACAAAACTGTGAATCCGGACTTTTATGCGGCGTTGGAGTTAATGGCTCAGAGCGACATTGACGGCGTGTCGATTGAATACGCTCAACCCGGCCATGAACCGGATGTGTTGAAGGCCCTGGGCACCAAGCGGGTCATCCTCGGTGCGATTAATTGTGCCCCCGACGCTCCGGTGGAAAAAGCCCAGGAGGTTGCGGGACTCATCCGCCGGGCCCTGGAAGTGGTGCCGCCGGTCCGGCTCCACACCTCCACTGACTGCGGCGTGTGGTTCTTGCCCCGGGAGCGCGCCATAGCCAAGCTGACGGCTCTGGTTGAAGGCACTCATCAAGTACGCCGCGAATTAGGGCTCTAATCTTCAGGAAAATTTTAGATT
>JAJZBJ010000162.1 GCA_021798975.1 Bacillota bacterium
GTGCGATAAGGCAGAAAAGGAATATCAGATCCAGCCGTCCGAACCAGTTTGCGGGTCCAGGTTCCCGCCGCCACCAGCACTCGATCGGCATGGATGGGGCCGTCCGGACACTCTAATACCACGCTGCGTGAGTCAACGCGGATTGCCGAAATCCGGCAGCTCATGCGCACGTCCAATCCGCGGTTGCGTGCCAGACCGAGAACCGCCTGGGCATAGGCCGTAGGGTTGACGTGCCAGTCCTCGGGTGTCCAAATGGCGATGGTCTCGGGACTGATGCCATCCAAATCTGGATAGTGGTGGCGGGCCTCGTTGGCATCCCATACCTCGACAGGAATACCACGATCGCGGAGGCTTTGGGTTTGGGACTGCAGTGCGTGGAACTCTTCAGGGGTGCATAGGCTAATCATGCCATTCTTCTGAATCATGGTAGAGTCTCCGCTGACGGCTTGAGCGCGCAGAAACAGCTCGCGGCTCTTGGCGACCCATACCTGATCATCGGAATGGGCCACGAAATCGGACACGATCCCTCCAGCTTTGGCGCTGCTCTCGCCGGCTACATACGGATTGGATTCGACCAACAGGACCTTGCCCATGTGTTGTTCGACTGCGGCCAACGCTGCTGACGTGCCCCATACTCCCCCGCCGATAATGACTAAGTCGTACACACAACACCTCCTGGATCTTGGCTGCGGAAATGCCGGGATCGGAAAAAGGCGGCGGAAGGAATTCTTCCGCCGGCCCAAGACGCCTTATACGGACAGTTTGTCTGCTTCGTCTGCTACCTGCTGGGCTTGTTCTTTGAACGCAACAGTCGCGCGGCCGGAAGCCACGGCCCAGTAATAGAACGGAATGGAAACGACCACGACCCCCAGTTCGTCCCACGGCGCTGGAATCGTGTTGGTGCCTCCGAAGGTGCCCAGTTTCGACCAAATGACCATGAAGACGACGTACGCTACTAGCCACAGACCGCTCTTGATATCGGCCCCGTCGCGGCTGGGGTCGCGCAGGTAGTAGATCGCGTAGACAGCCAGCCCCAGAAGCACCATGATTCCCAGATCGCGATTAATCGTCCAGCCCGCCCAAAAGAAGATCAAGCTGCCAACGACAAACCCGATCGGTCCCCACCAGGAAATGGCGCCCAGTTTGTACCGACGCGCGAGATGAGGTCCTGTCCGCCGCAACACCATGGCGCTGACCGGCCCCATCATATAAGTGAGAATCGTGGCGCTGGACAACACGCCCACGAGAGATTGCCAGCTCGGAAATGGGAGCAAAAACGCGATACCAATGAAAAACGATAGAATGATGGCGCTGCCCGGGGTTCCCTGGTCCGTCAGCTTCTTAAAGGTGGCAGGAAAGTAGCCGTTTCTCGCGAAAGCGAACACACCTCGAGGGGTACCAGCCGCATATACGAGACCCGTGCCAAACGGCGAAACGATGGCATCTCCATAGAGAATTACCGCCACCCAGCTCAAGTTCAAGGCCACTGCCAAATTAGCATAGGGGGAAGCATAACTCAGTTTCGCCCAACCGTGAGCTAACGCATGGCCCGGTACCGCTGCAATGAACACGACCTGCAACAGCATATAGAGGATGCCAACGCCCACCATCGCCAACAGGAATGCGCGTGGGATGTCTCGCTGCGGATTCTTAGCTTCGCCCGCCAAGTCCATCATCGGACGAAAGCCGGTGTAGGCAAAAACAATTCCTCCGAGCGAGATGGCGGAAAATACACCGCTCCAGCCATAGGGCATAAACCCGCCGTATTGGTGGAAGTTGGCGGGATGAAACCCAACGATTAGGAACGCGACAATCGTCAGCGTCGGTGCGGCGAACTTGATGAAGGTCAACGGGGTGTTGATTTTCGCATAAAGTTTGACGCCTAGATAGTTGATAAAGAAGAAGAACGCAACGAGGACGACGGCGACCGCCAGTCCAGCACCGGTCAATGAACCTGCCGTCGTGTTGTACAGCCCGTGCACGTAACTAGAGGAGTATTGCAACACCGCTTCGGCTTCGATAGGAGGAATGCCCGCCCACGCGATGATGGCAGCCCACCCAATCACAAAACTCACCAAACGGCCGTGCGTGTATAGAGGATAACGAATGATGCCGCCCGCCTCAGGCAGCATGCCGGCCAGTTCTGCAAATGAAAGACCCAGAACAATGACCCCGAATGCTCCAATAATCCACGACACAATCGCCGCAGGTCCCGCAATTTGTCCAGCATACATCGCCCCAAGCAACCAACCGGATCCAACCAGACCTCCCACAGCGGTCATCGTTAAGTCGATTAATGTCAATTCTCTGCGGAGCTTGGGTGCTCCGTTCGCATCAGTCGGTGTATGATCTGTCACACCTGTGTCCCCCTTGTTTGAGTTCGCTACCGGTTCAACCCGGTCGCGGCAACATCGGCACACGTGCTTTACTTTGACGGAATTATGAAACCCGCACGGACGACGCGAGTTGCGCCGGACGCCGCACGATGGGCTCTCTTTACCGATTCCACGTGTCTGTGGGGTGCGTCGAGCAGCGGCACGGTCGGGCGTTAATCCCCCGGTGTTGCAAATTTCCTGAGTAGTCGTTCGTCACCGATTTCCATTTATCCTGCGTTTGGCGAAACATTTCCCATATTTGATAAATTTCGTCGCGAGTCAGCAAATCGGCGCTCAGGGTGTGGGGTAAGAGGGACCGACGAAGACTTCCTGCACTTCGATGCCTGCAGCGTGCTTTGCGGGCAAGGTTGCGCATTCGGCGCCCCTCTATCCACTCCACGGCATCACGAAGAATGCGTGCGGTCGCTCCTGCAACACGGCGGCCGGTAACCGACAGATGGCAGCCGCAGGGTATCTGCCGTCAAAGATTCATGATTAGCCAGCATTCCGATTGTTCGTTCACTCTAGCTGAACCTGCCCGGATCGAATGCGTGTGCCTCCACAGGACGTGGACGGTCTAATATCATGTCACAGAGCAGTGCTGCCGTGGCAGGCGCCATAGATATCCCGTCAGACCCATGGCCGCTGGCGATAAATAAATTTTCGTGCCGCGGGGCTTTTCCGATGACCGGCAATCCATCGGGTGTCATCGGTCGCATGCCAGCCCAGATTTCGACGTCACGACCTGCGGCTGGGGTGCGGAAATAGAGACTGGATGCCTTGCGAATGCTGTCTACACGCTGTGAGTCGATACGCATATTAGCCCCGGAGAATTCCATCGTGCCACCGACTCGCAAGGCACCGTTGTATGGACTCGCCGCCACCTTGGTGTCCCCTAGATAGAGCGGGTGGCGAAACGTGAGATTCGGCTCGCTGAACGTGAGACTGTAGCCCTTGCCCGCAATAATGGGGAGCTTCAATCCGATGTGCTGCGTCAACCCGCCTGTCTGAGCCCCGGCCGCAAGAACATACACATCGGCTTGGAGTCGTTCGCCCCCAGCTCTCAATGACCGTATGGCAAATGGGCTCGCGTCTATGGCTTCCACCGCCACCCCCGTGCGGAACTCCACACCCGCCGTATGCAGGTGCTGGACGAGGCCCCGAATGAGTGTGTCGGCCCGCACGTGGCGTTCCTTGGGCAACAGAATGCCCCCCGCCACGGAGGGCGACAAATCGGGTTCCAAGTCCAAGAGTGCGTCCTGAGTCAACCGTTCTGGTACTGGGAAGCCGTAGTCGGCCACGCGACTGGCCGTCTTCATCTTGTCATTCCATAACGTGATATCGCGAAACACATACAGCAGGCCTTCATGGTGCATTTCGAAGGAGATCCCATGTTCCAGCCACTGGTCGTAGAGTTCCAGAGTTCGTTGGTGCAGCCACAAGTTGGCTTCGAGACCGACCGCGTAATGCATGACGGTCGCGTGGCGCCAAAAACTCATCAGCCACGGCCAGATGCGAACAAACTCGGACGGTTTGATGTACAGGGGACTGGTTCCGTCCAGCATTCCTTTGATGGAACTGCCAACGATCCCTGGACTGGGCAAAGGGCCCGACAAGGACGGACAAATCCATCCCATGTTGCCATGAGAGCAACCCTTCCCCGGCTCCGCTTGGTCCAGCACGGTCACAGACAGACCTTCCTGAGACAAAAAATAGGCCGTCGCCAACCCAATCGCGCCGGCTCCGACCACAATCGCATGCTTGCTCACGCATTGCCCTCCTCGATGTCATGGGTTATCTGTGTTCTGAGTAGGATGTTCGACGCATTGACGCACACTCCTACACAAGCAGGGGGAAAGGATTAGAAATGCGTCTCACGTACCCCTGCTCCCGGTGCGCTAAAGAGGGGGCGGGACCATCATGCTTTCTGGCTGCGCCGGGATCCGAGGTCGAGCCAAAATATGGCACAATGACCTTGATAGCGTCATGGAGTGGTTTGTTCCCGAAAGGAGCGCCCTGCATTGCCAGAGATTGAGATTGAAACACGTTTTCCGCACTTAAAAACTAGTAATTTGATCGTTTAATTATCGGAATTGTTCGCAAAGAAACTGGGGTCAATCGTGGCGAATCCATCCGTATGGATACAATTCAGGAACCCACAAGCTGCACCGTCGGTGCGGCCCCGCTGTTCCGCCAGATGGCGGATGAGATCGGACTGGTGGCCCTCATCAATGGGATGGTGCGATGGGATACGCGCCAAAGCGACGTATCGCCTGGTGAACGCATTCTCGTCATGAGCCTCGATGTGTTGGCGGGCAAGACCCCGCTGTACCGCCTATCGGAGCGTTTGACAACCACGGACTTGGAAATCCTGGTGGGCGCCGGACGGCGCCCGGAGGACTTTACCGACGATAGCCTGGGGCGGGCCTTAGATAAGTTGGCCTGCGCGGAGCCGGCAAGGGTTTTCAGCACGATTACTGCAGCGGCCTACGCCCATGAGAGTCTGACGCTCGGCACGGGGCATGGGGACAGCACATCTCGGTCGGTGTATGGAGGCTTTCGGCACGCCGCAGACGGAGTGCATCCCGCCTATGGACATTCCAAGGACCATCGCGCGGATCTGAAGCAAATTCTGATGACCTTGTTCGTGAATCGGGAGGGCGTCCCCTTGTTCGGCACCGTGGCGTCGGGCAATCAGTCCGACAAAACGCTCAACGGGGCCATGATCGACCGCCTCACGGCGGCCCTGGATCCGACCCAACTGCAACACCTCATTTATGTGGCCGATTCCGTTTCCGTCTTGGTGACCAGCGCGAACTTAACGCGGCTAGCCGACGGCGCCATCCGATTTATTTCGCGATGTCCGGATACTTTTGGTGCCACGGGTGCGGCGAAAACGGCCGCCTGGGCGGCCGACGGATGGGAAGCCATCGGCGCTGTCGCACAGCGGGATCACGAAGCGGAACACCGGGCGTCCGAGCAATCGGGTGTCATTGGCGATCACTGCTACCGGCTGGTCGTGTATCGTTTCACCGTGCCGGCCCAGCGCCATGCCCGGGCCGTGGACCAGGATATCGAACAGCAGCGCCGCGTGTTGGACCAAGCGGCCAATAGCGTCCGCGCGCAAGCCTTTGTCTGCGAAGCCGAGGCCCGGCAGGCGCTCGCCCACTGGCTCGCGACGCCGCCGCAGGCGTGGCATCATGTGTCCGGCGACGTCCGGGCGGAGACGCGCTATGCACGCCCCGGACGACCACGGACGACTCCCATCGACGGGGATGTGATTACGACCTGGCGCGTGGCGATTACGGTGGGCGCCGTCGATGCGGCACGACGTCAACAGGCTCTGGAACGCCGTAGTACTTTTGTGCTGATTACGACGGTACCCCAGGACGAGTTGTCCGCGGCCGACTTATTGACCGAATACAAAGGGCAAATCCATGTGGAGCGGCACTTTTATTTTCTGAAGGACCCGCTGTTTGTCGATCGCTTTACGTCAAGAAGCCGGAGCGTGTGGAAGCCTTGGGATATGTTCTCCTCATGGCCTGTCTCCTCTGCAGCCTGGTCGAACGGCGCGTCCGCGCCGCCGAGGTCGCCATCCCCTCGCCGTCTCGCCGGGTATTAAAGCACCCCACGGGCCACGAAATCGTGCGCCATCTCGAGAGTCTCCAGGTTGTGCAAGGCCTGGCAGGCACTCGGACCGTGGCGCTGCCCACCATCTTCCATGCGACCTTGGCGGCGATCCTCGAGGTCCTCCACATGCCCATCGCGGTGTTCACCGAACCGCCCTATCGGGACTCGCCCGCGTGATGGAAATCCCGATCACTCCCGAATTTTCGGTGCGGAACAGGTTTTAAAACCCAACCCCGCAAGCGATTGCGGGATTTTTTTGTGCCAACATCGAGTGTTGCTTGATCCCGTGGTATTAGGAATCTATCGGGGGAGTTTCTGTAGTCGGGTGGTTTGGTTCGCCGGT
>JAJZBJ010000163.1 GCA_021798975.1 Bacillota bacterium
GAAAAACATACGGACTGCCCAACGGGCACCCGAGCTGGGCAAACACTGATGTGCCGGAAACGTCCAGCCAGAATCCGTCAACCTGCCGATAGAAGGGCGGGTGACGGCGGACTCCGCCTTTCGAGATGGGCATGGCCGGTCTTCCACCGCCCTCAAGGGACGGCGGCGTGGCCTGCTGGGGCGCCCTCGGCCAACACTACAGCCGCTCGTACGCCGGGAACCCCCACAGTGGCTCCCCGCGGACCACCCGTTCTCGCTCGGCTAGGGTGATGATGAGGCCCGTATGGGAGAAGAGCTGCGGAAAGTTTCCACGCACCGCCCCGGTCCATGGGTCCACATGCTCCCCAAACAGCCCTAGCGGCGTGGCCAGTCCAATATGGCGGTTGATGACCTCATCCGCGGCGGCAACATGTCCTTGGCGCAGCAATACCCGTGCGTACCAGAATCCGGCCAGCATAAAAGGATGCCGGGCGGCGCCCAAGTCGTCGGAACGGTAGCGATAGACTAGGCCGTCTTCCAGCAGGCTGGCCTCGATATGTGCGAGGGTTGCAGTAAACAGCGGGTGGTCGACCGACACAAAATCATAAAGCGGGAGCGTCAGCAAAGCGGCGTCTGTCGAGGGATCGGACGGTCGGGGAGCAAACACTCCGGACCGGCGCGCCTCCTCGAGCAGCAAATCGCGGATACGGTCGGCGCTTTTGCGCCAACGGTCGGCCCGGTCGCGGACCCCTCGCTCCTCAGCTAGGCACCGCAGAGCCTCCAATCCCGCCCAATTCATCAGCCGGGAGTGGGTATGATGGCCGCGGATGGTGCGGTATTCCCAGAGCGATGCATCCTGTTGCGGCCAGGTGTGCCGCATCCACTCGCCCAGCGCATCGAGTGCCCACCAATAGTGATCGAGCCAGTCGGGATTGGGGTGCAGCCGATGCAGATGGTAGACCAGCCACAGCACGCTGCCCGCTAAATCGAGCTGCAATTGATGGATGGCACCGTTGCCAGCGCGGGCTGGCCGTGATTCGGCGTGTCCCGACAGCCACATCAGGTCCCGTTCTCCGTCGGGGAGAGTGCCGTCGACCCGCAAAAACGGGGCGGGAAAGACCCTCTCGGTGGGAGATACCGCGTCGAGAAGAAACTCGGCGATGCGTCGTGCCGCGGTTGCATCGCCGGCCATGAGCAGCGCCTCGCCAGCATACGCGCTGTCACGGACCCAGACGTAGCGGTAGTCCCACTGGCGCGCCTCGCCAGGAATTTCCGGCAGCGATGTGGTGGCGGCCGCGATAGGGGCCCCGGTCGGTCGATAGGTGAGAGCTTTCATGACCTCAAGGCTCTTCTGGTACAGGTCCGCGTGTGGGCCGCGATAGGGCCGGTGGGCGGCATGCCAGTACTTTGAGGTGAGGTTCCATACATGATCCGGGTCTCCGGGTATCGGGCGATTCAGCCAGCGCATGTCCGCAGGCTGCTCGGTACTGATTCGCAGAACCATGACGGATTCTCCCGGCTCAATCATCCATTGATCCACCCGGTCGGTGGGGCGCTGATGATCGCCGTGGATCATTAATTGCGCAATTTCCGGGCCGTGGGGATTCTGATAGCGGATGCCATGGGCCGTCGGGTAATAGGCCGGGCGGACCGCTCCATAACCGAAAGACGGACGGCAGGTAAGCCGCAGTGGAACTTCAGTGCGGCAACTGAGCCACACCGCGGTCCGGCCTACGCTCATCCAGGTCCTGACCTCGGCGGTGCCAGATTCCGTGACAAACGTCGTTTCGAGGCACAATCCGTCGGGCAGATAGCGTTGCGAGACCGAGGTGAACTGGTCCGGCTCCAGGCTTAAATAACCGCCAGTATGTTTATCCAGGAGGCGTCCAAAGATCGTGGGGCCATCGAACCGCGGGACCGGAAGCCAGTCAATGGCGCCGGTCGGCCCAGCCAGAAGCGCTGTCATCCCGTTGGCCAACAATGCGTAGAAGGGCTTCATGAATTCACGCCTTTGTATGGAGGTTCTGCCGTGCGTTTCTCCAGAATATGTCAGGGTCTGGCGATCTGTCAAAGGCTCCACGCACAGTTGTGGTAGTCTGCACGCTGAATGCGCATTTCATGAAGGATCGCTGGGAGCAACGTCCGGGATATCGCCAGGCCAAATCACCATCACGACCCAGCGCACGCCCGTGGCGCGGCAGTCAAGGGGCCGCGGGCTTCTCGGTCCGGCCTCATCGAGGACGACCCAACCGGGGCGCGGGGGAATACCGAGTGCGCGATGGCTAAGGGTTCGGAGGCGCCGGGACAACTCCTGGCGGGTTCCTTGCAGAGCGGTCTGGCGAATATGGGAAAGTTCTTCGGCCACCGATTCGGCGAGGGCCAAATCATCCGGACCGCGGAAGATGCGAGCCGCACCCAAGTGGGGAAGGGGGGATTCGGCGGGGACCCAAAAGTCGAGCGCATCCTGCACGGTCCTTTTGGCGTCTTGCTCGTCCCGGGTCATCACCACCCAGCTTTGCTCCCACACGGGAATCCCTCCCCACAGCGCTTTTCCCCATTGTAGCAAACAAAAGAACAGCCCTGACCTCGTCAGGGCTGGGATTAGCGGGCTTCCAGAGAGCGGGATTCGGTTTTCCTCCACGAAAACTTGATGGTTCCCTCGAAGCAGTCGGGGCACAGGCGCGCTTGCCCCGTTTCCAAGACATCCCGAGAAGTTAAGGGCTCATCGCAGACTTGGCAGTAACCGACGGATTCATAGGCGAGAGCATGTCGCACGGATTTCACCTCACTTTTCGGAATTCTTCTATTTGATGGTTTTATTGTAACAGATGAGCTTGAGAATGTGAACACTATCACAAACATTTTTGGCAGGAATTTCGAGAAGGGGCAAAAGCCTGCGGTCTTGCCATTCTTGACCAAGTTGGGTAGGGTGATCGGGGAGTATATATGGAAGGGGATCCATTATGTCGTTATTGGTCCACAAGAAAGCCTTGGTGACGGGCAGTTCGCGCGGCATTGGCCGGGCCGCAGCCATCGCCTTTGCCAAATCTGGGGCTGATGTCGCGATCCATTACCGCCGACAGCGGGAGCAGGCTGAGTCCGCGGCCGAAGAGATCCGGGCTATGGGACGGGAAGCCCTGGTGATTCAGGCGGAACTCGAGGATCCGGCTGAGGTCAACCGGCTGTTCGACGAGATTGGGGAAACGTGGGGCGGATTGGACATCTTTATGGCGAATGCGGCGGCTTCCGCCTTCAAACCCGTCATGGAGCTCAAACCGCATCACATGGAGCGGACCTATCGTTTATTGGTGGATAATTTTGTCTTGTCCGTGCAGCGGGCGGTCCCTCTGATGGAGGGCCGGGGCGGGCGGATTATCACGCTGTCGGGCCACGGAACCCACTTCACCTTGCCGCGGTATGGCAATATCGCGTCCGCCAAAGCCGCCCTGGAGAGCCTGACCCGGTACCTAGCGGCCGAACTGGGCTCCAAACATATTACCGTGAACGCCATCGCGCCGGGCGTCATCGGGACGGAATCGGAGCAATTTTACATGGGCGACAACTTGGAGGCATTCGACGCGGCATGCCGGTCGGCGACACCGCTGGGGCGGGTCGGGGAACCGGAAGATGTGGCTGATGTGGCTGTGTTCCTGGCTAGCGGGCTAGCCCGGTTTGTGACCGGTCAAACGTTGGTGGTGGACGGCGGTTTGACGCTGACATCCGGTCCATTCCAGCAAATATTTGGCATTTAACCAGTAACCGCGAGGAGGGAATCGAATGGATATCGCGCAAGAATTTCCGATTCAGCGGGTCATTGACGAAGAGGGTCAGCTGGTCGGCGACCGCTCTGGCGTGAGCGACGAGCAGGTTCGGGAATTTTATCGCTGGCTGGTAACGCTGAGAACCTTGGACCAACGGGCTTGGAATCTGCAGCGGCAGGGTCGGATCGGAACGTACCCGCCCTTCAGCGGCCAAGAGGCGACCCAGATTGGTGCGGTGGCCGCCCTGCAGAAGGACGATTGGATTTGCGGCAGCTACCGGGATTGGGCGGCGCTAAGCTACGCCGGTGTTCCGCTCTCATATCCGTTGCTGAACAGTATGGGGCATGCCGTGTCGGGGCGCATTCCGGACGGCGTTAATGCGCTTCCTGTGCAGGTGGTCATTGCCGCCCAGACGCTTCATGCCGTGGGGTTGGCCTGGTCGTCGGCGTTGCAAAACCAGGGGCGGGTTGCGCTCACGTTCTTTGGCGACGGCGCCACATCCCAAGGCGACTTTCACGAGTCCTTGAATTTAGCGTCGGTGGTGAAGGCGCCCGTGGTATTTCTCTGCCAAAACAACCAGTGGGCCATCAGCGTGCCGATCGCCCGCCAGATGAATAGCCAAACCATTGCCCAGCGGGCGCTCGCCTACAATATCGAAGGCATTCGGGTAGACGGCAATGACATCTTGGCGGTTTACCAGACCCTTCGGGAGGTCGTAGGCCGCGTCCGCGAAGGTCGGGGGCCGGCCTTGATTGAGGCCGTCACGTATCGCCTGGGCGCCCATACCACGGCCGACGATCCCACCCGATACCGGCCCAGCGAGGAAGAGCAGCGGTTGAGCCATGGGGAGCCGGTGGCCCGGTTGCGGCGCTACATGCTGGGCAACGGGCTTCTCACCGAGGACGAAAATAAGCAGGTGGAGGAAGCGGCCAAGGCTACCGTAGAAGAGGCCGTACAGGCGGCTGAGAACTTCCCCAAGGGCTCACCGGAAGAGGTGTTCGACCACGTATATGCTGAGTTGACACCCCAGCTGCGCCAACAGCGCGCCGAATTCCAGCAGCGCATCCAAGAGGGAGGGACCGCCCGTGGCTAAGCTGACCATCATTCAGGCGATCAATCAGGCCCTCGCCCAAGCTATGGAACAGGACCCCCGGGTGCTGGTGCTGGGAGAGGATGTCGGAAAAAACGGCGGTGTGTTTCGCGCTACCGACGGGCTTCTCGAGCGTTTCGGGGAACAGCGTGTGGTCGATACCCCGCTCGCTGAATCGGCAATCGTGGGCAGTTCCGTAGGGTTGGCTATCGGCGGCATGCGTCCGGTAGCCGAGATTCAGTTCTTCGGATTCATCTACGAAACCATGGACCAAATCGGAACCCAAGCGGCGCGAATTCGCTTCCGGTCACAAGGCCGCTACCACGTACCGCTTGTCATCCGTGCCCCGTATGGCGGCGGCGTCCGCACCCCGGAAATTCATTCGGACAGCATTGAAGCGTTCTTCGCCCACTCGCCGGGCATTAAAGTGGTCACCCCCAGCACACCGCATGACGCCAAGGGCCTGCTCCTCGCCGCTATTCAAGATCCGGACCCGGTACTCTTTATCGAACCGATGCGGCTGTATCGCGCCTTTCGCGAGGAGGTTCCGGATGAATGGTACGAGGTGCCGATCGGTAAGGCCCGTATTGCGAAAGAAGGGGAGCAGGTGACGGTCATTGCCTGGGGACCGATGGTGCCCGTGGCGGAACAGGCAGCGGTGCAGGCACTGGAGAGCGGAATCTCGGTGGAAGTCATTGACCTCCGTACCCTGAGCCCCTTGGATCTCGAAACCATTACCGCCAGTGTGCAAAAGACGGGCCGGGCGGTTGTGGTCCACGAAGCGGTACGCAGCGGCGGCTTGGGTGCCGAGGTGGCGGCGGCCATTCAAGAGCACGCTTTCTTGTCGCTGGAGGCACCCATTATGCGGGTAACCGGATACGACACGCCGTTCCCTGTGCCGTCGGTAGAAGACTTGTGGCTTCCTGACACGGGGCGCGTAGTGGCGGCCATTCAGGCTGTCATGCACTATTAGCGGAGAGGGGGCCACACAATTGGCGGCCTATGAATGGAAACTGCCGGATGTGGGGGAAGGCATCCATGAAGCGGAGATTATGCACTGGCTGGTCTCGGAAGGCGAGGATGTAGCCCCCGACCAACCCATCTTACAGATTCAGACCGACAAGGCGGTGGTCGACATCCCTTCGCCGACGGCGGGCCGCGTGACCAAGATATTGGCCCAGGAAGGCGATGTGGTGCGAGTCGGCACCGTGGTCATCGTGTTTGATCGTGAAGGCGGCATACAGGCACCCGCAGCCGAGGCGGCGGCCACCTTGGCTGCGGCTCAACCCGCGCGCCGGCCGGACACTGGTCCCGCCGCTCCGCGGGCGCTGGCTACGCCCGCGGTACGCAAACTCGCGCGAGAACTGGGCGTCGATATTCAACAAGTCTCCGGCAGCGGGGAGCGGGGGCGGGTTATGGCAGAGGACGTGCGGGCCTTCGCAGAGGGCGGCGCTCGCCCCGAGCCGCCCAAGCACGCGGCCACGCCAAGCATCCGTACCCTGCCGCAGGTCCCAGAG
>JAJZBJ010000164.1 GCA_021798975.1 Bacillota bacterium
ATCATTTCCTCGAGGCCCTGGGCGGTGTCTTGAATGAGGCGGTCTCCTGCCGCATGGCCATTCTGGTCATTGATCTGCTTGAGGTTGTCCATATCGAGGAACAACAGACCGGACAATTGGTGGGAAGCGGCCAACTGAGACAATTCGTCGCGGAAAAACGGCCCGTTGAAGCACCCCGTGAGCGTGTCGCGGCGGCGTTCCAACGCTTGTTCCACCAAAAGTGAGGCGATAGCCAGAAATGGCGTCATCAACGCGGCGGTGGCTTCGGTCGGAATGCGCCCGTTAAACGGCTCATCAGCGGTCAGGTTTCCAAGTGGTGTGCCGCCTGCGGCCAGCAAGGGCGCAAATAGCATGTCGTCGGGGTGCCAGAACCCGGGCCCGTTCCACGCAGCTTGAGATGAGAGTAGATACGAATCATAATCCTCCACGACGTTGATGAGCTGGTCGTGGGGGACGAAGTAGAGGTTGCCCAAGTCCACGCCGAATTCGCGGACGCGATCGTATTCGGAGGCACTCAGCGTGTCATGTTCCGCCATCCACCGTTCCTCATCGGCGCTGAGCCCGGCGCAACCGAACAGTTTCTCGCCGTACTGGTCCGAGTAGAGCTGGACCGCGACCCGCCGAAAAAGCCCAGCCTCCACCACCGCGTCGGCGATGGCGCGCAGTTTTTCGCGCAGGCTGGGTTGTTGGATGACCTCACGGCTTCTGTGCAAAAAGACCTGCAGCACTTCCTCCGGGTGATGGTCCATCGGCGCCTCCATTTCCCTTATATGAGCCGCTGTGTTGAGATTAAGAAATTTCTCGCTCGACGCCACAATTTCCTGCTTTTAGGGGCGGCAAATTTGAAGGATGGGAATGTTTGGTGCACAAAGGAGTTCGCCGCTCAGTCCCGAATTTTTCATTAGGTGATGCGTGATGGGCGTTCTCTATGTTATAGGCGGGGCCGAGGACAAGTCGGCCGCAAAACCGGTGCTGGAGCGGTTTCTTGCCCTGGCTGGGGGCGGATTGACCGCCATTATTACCGCGGCGTCCATCGACCCCGACGAGAGCTACCGGCGGTACCAATCGGTGTTGGAGCCGCATGTGGACACCGTCCACCTGGACCTTCGGCACCCGGGGGACTGGGAGCAGCTCTTGCTGCGAGCGCGTGCGGTGTTCATGACGGGCGGCGACCAGGCCATGCTGGCTAACCAGGTTCACGCCGCCGGCATTCTGCCCCTGATGGTATCGCGCCTAGAGGATACGTTAGTGGTGGCCGGAACCTCGGCCGGCGCTGCCGCGATGTCCGAGCACATGATTGCTGCAGGCGAAGGGACCACGCCCTGGAATCGTCCGGAGGTGATTCAGTGGGGCCGCGGGTTGGGGTTGTGGCCCGATGCCGTGGTCGACCAGCATTTTAGCCAGCGGGGCCGCTTTCCGCGTCTGGTTCGCGCCCTCATGGAGAGACCCGGGCTGGTGGGGGTGGGGATTGACGAGGATACGGCCGTGGAAGTGAACCTGGCCAGCCAGACGGCTGCCATTTGGGGCACAGGAACCGTGACCCGGATTACCGCGGACGGCGGGCAACGCTTCGCAGTCTGGTCAGGCCAAGCGGGAGATCAGTGGAATTTCCGCTAGAAAATCATGTGCACAATCAGGTCGGGCAAATAGCCGGCCTGCTCGATGCGCTCGACCATGTCTGGGGTGATTACATCCCCGGCCCGCGCGATAGTTTTGCCATGGGTATCGACAATATCTTGGCCAACCCGTTTGCCATAGAGAAAGGTGCGAACGTCCAAGGCGCCCGATTCCTCGAGGGAGGGCGATTGGGCCTGTGACCCGCGTATCTCAGGAGTTCGCGCCGGGGGACGCTCGACAGTCGCAGGCGGCATGAACCTTTCGGAGCTCCGGGACCCGACCGGCGCCTCGTCCGCCCAACTGGGGGACGGCAAGGCCTCCACTGAATCGACAATGCCCGGAAGCGGGTCATCTTCGACCGCCGCCTGTGCCCGCGACACACGGCGCACTGGATCGAGGTGCGGGGGACTGGCTTCGGCAATCCCTGGCAGCGTCAGCGCCGTGTCCTCACGATGGGGATCGGCCAATTGATGGTGCCAACTCGGACCGTCCAACACCTCTTCTGAGTCTTCAATATCCAAATCCGGGGCTTCTACGGTCTCGGGCGCCAAGCTGACTTCCGCCGTCCTGGACATCGGAGGCGTCTGGGTAGGGGGCGGGGCAGTTTCTGGAGCCGAGATACGCAGCGGAACCTCCCCGATTAAGTGGTCGGTGGGAACATCGACGGGTGCGGGTGTGGTATGGCCCGCAGCAGCCTCGGGTTCCAATGGGATTTGGGCCACCGATATGTCCGGTTCCTCGTTGGACGGTGCGGACCTTGTTTCTGCATCGGCGGCTGCGGTGTCGTCGGCCGGGAGCGCTCCGGCGGGCTCGGGCACCGCTCGGGCCTCTAGGCGTTCGTCCTCCACCGGGGCTGGATCCATCGTGATGTCCGGGTTGGCGTCCTCAGCGGCAACAAGCAGATCTTCTGGGTGGGAGGCCGGTTCAGAGGGGTTCTCGTAGGGAAGCTCATCCCGCGTGTCAACAAGCGGCCCAATGGGATTGCGGCTGGGATCATGGGGAGCGGGCGGCGGAACCGTGCCAGTGTCGGGAGCGAATGGCATTCGCGCATACGAGTCCACTACGAGGTCTTCTGGCACCAGTTCATACTGCGATTGCACCATGATGTGGTGGGGACGCAAAACCCGCACATCGTCGGCTGGAATGACTCCCAGTTCCTCGACCACATAGCCGATAATGCCCATCGGCACGGTGCCCATCAAGAGGGCACTCAAGAAGCCCACGTCCTCTCCCTGCCGTGCTGATATGCGGATGGTTCGTTGTGGCACCGCGTACCGGATTAAGAGCCCGTGGGCCAGCGACTCAACCGGCTCGGAGGGTGCGGAGTGTCCCAAGACTGTATGGCAAAAGTCCTGCCACACGCCATCGGGGGTTTCGTTGGACAACTGTTTCATAGCGGCCGTTTGCGAGTCCTGGAGAACACGGGTTAAGCTTTCGGACAACTGCCACAGCTGTTTCTCGTAAGCTTCTGCCTCCGCTTGGACGCGGGACTGTGTGGATTGTATGACTTTCATCCGGTCGCGGTATTCCGATTCGAGACGGCGGAGTTCTTCACGCACCCCGTGTTCGGCCAGGCGGGAATTGATTTTTTCCCGCTCAAGCTGGAGCTTCAGACGCTCACACTCCAGGCGCATGTGACTCGCCAAGTCCTCTAAGGTTTTTTGACGTTCCGTGTTGCGCGCGGTTTCAATGGTGAGCCGCTGAACTTCGTTGGACCAGGATCGGCTCTCGGCGTCCTCATTGCGCTGAAGTTGGCGGATATAGTGTTCGAGTGTCCGCATGCGATAGCCATACAATCCCCGCGGAAGGGTGTCGGCGGCATCGTCGACTATCGCGGGAAATTCATCCACGGGACCTGCCTCCCACCTCGGGAGAACCGGGGTTTGGGTCTCGCTCCCGGCTCATCGTCCCGCGGGGAAAGCGTGACTCGGCTCGGGGCGAGTCATGCACAATGGAGGAAGCAATCGATTCAATAATCGATCGGATTTGATCCGGAATCTGTTGAATGGTGGTATTGAGGTTCTGGGCGTAGTGCCGATCCGACTCGACATCGGCCCATAACGCGGTTTCCCGGTCTCTGAGTTCCTGCTGGGATCGCTCCAGCTGTTCCTGCGAGCGGGCGGCCAGCGTGTTCAACTCGCCGCTCAAGCGGAAATACTCGGCCTCCAACGATTTCAGTTGGGTCTCTTTGTCATGGATCCCTTCTTCCGAAGATTGGAGGGACGCGCGCAGCTCCGCCAGGCGGGCTTCACGCTCTTGCCGACGCTGCTGAATGGCGGTGTTCAGGGCCGCAATATACTGGTCGGCATCTCGCCTGCGGTATCCCCACAGGGCTCGACGCATGGGCCGCAGCATCGGCATCCTCCTTTCCATGGCAAAGCTTGGCCAAAGTATAGTTATTCTTCATACTAAACGCCGCCCCGGGAAACCACAAGATCTTAGTTGGCCTTTGGCAGACTGGTGCGGAACAACTCTTCGAGAATGCGGGATTTCAGCAGGTGCTCATGGGCTGACGCGGGCTGGCCCCCCAGCATTTCCAGCGCTGCCAGTTCGACCAGAAGGGGCACGGCGGCCGGATGGTTGCCCAACTCTTTGAGCGCGGACTCCAATTCCGCATGGGCCATGCGGGTTTCTCCCATATGTTTGAGGATGAGAGCACGCGTGACATGGATTAGAGGGGCGGACGAGGTGCCGGGCGTGGTCTCGGCGGGCAAGGTCCCCTGCCAGTACCGGTATAAGTCAAAGAAAGCCTGCATGGTTTGGGAGATCTCGAAATACTGCAAGGCCCGCTCACGGGCCGCCCGCCCCAGTTTGTGCCGCAGATCCTCATCCTGTGCCAAGAGCGCAATGCCCATGGCCAGCTTGCCTGGATCCCGCGAAGGCACCAAGATTCCCGCGGAGCCCAAGGCTTCCCGAGTGCCTCCCACATCGGTGGCGACCATGGGAGTGCCGGACATCATTGATTCGAGCACGGAGTACGGGAAGGCTTCGGTGACACTCGACTGCACCGCCAGATCGGCATCGCGATAAGCGCTGCTGATGTCTTCGGAATGGCCCGCCAGTTCCACGATGTCTTCCAGACCCAGCTCCCGCCGCAAAGCGATGATCCGCTCGTGGTAGTCGGGCACCGACACAGAGCCCAGCACTCGCACATGCACCGGAATTTTAAAGGACTGCACCAAATGCACGGCCCGCAGCAGCGTTTCCAAGTCTTTGTTAGGATCGATACGGGCTACCGAAAGAATTTCTATCGGGGTGGTTTCGCTTCGCCCGGCGGGCTTGGGGGTTGGGTGCGGATAGAACACATCCTGGCTAACCCCGTTGTAGATGACCCGGATCTTGTCGCCGTCCGCCCCCAAGACGCGCTCCCATCGGCCGTTGAAAGCGCACACCGGGGCTAGTTCATCAGCAAAATAGAAGTTCTCCCGGCTGATGGCTTTGACGAGGGCGATGAGGAAGCGCTTCGAAAACGGGGTCATGTTGCTGCGGCCGATGGCCAGGTATTGTTCGCGCAGGTATACCCCGTGCTCCGTCAGGATATAAGGGGTGCCAAACTCGATTTTGGCCACCATGCCCACCATGCCGCAAAAGGCCGCAGCCGAGGAATGCACAACATCCGTCGATGGGATGGCCGTATTCAGTACGGTTAAAAAGTGGTAAATCCAGCCCAGACCCTGCACCGATTCAAAAATGCTGGGCTCGGTCCACAAGCCGCGGCGGGCTGCTCCGAGTACCCAGGCTTTGTACAAGTCCCACACCTCTTGGGCTTTAAAGGTGGTGTGATAGTCGAAGGTGCGAAAGAAGCGGTACATGCTGGCTAACGATTCGCCGATTCCGCCGGGCTCTGCGCCGGCGATGCCGTCCAAAAATTGTTGAAAAGCCGGAAGAAACAAGTGATGCACTTCGTGTGACGTAGTCCGCTGCTTCTGTAGAAAGATTTCCGAATAAGCCAATTCGTCACGATGCTCGGAGGGATCCTGCATGCCCCACAAGGGCACCGCCACGATTCGGTCGACATTGGACGGGAGATCGAACTGTACGGATACGTAGGGATTCATGGCAATCGCAAAGATGGTGAAATCCACGTCGGACAAGCGGTGCACCAAGGCGTCGCACCAAGTGCTCACACCGCCCTGATGAAAGGGGTAGGTCCCTTCGGTTGCCAAGAGCACGTGCGGCCGCGCCACTTTTAGGACCTCCTTTCCGCCACGTTCTGTTGTCCCATGCAAATTTACTTGAATCAGGGATCAGTTTATGATGAATATGCATGAATTGTCCATTATTGTAGGATCTTGGGGAGGTTTGGCTGTGGGCGTGTCGCAAAGCTCCTTTCGCGAAGTGAATTGGAGCCGGCTTCGCACCCAAGTGCAAGAAACCAACCCCGACGTCCAAGACCCTCTCGATGTGGCCGCGATCCTGGAATCGCTGGGCTGGACGGACCGCCGCGTGGAAGAGTCCTTCGGGTATCCGGATATTTTCCATGCCGCGGAGGACTTGTACAACGACATTCGCAGGAATTTGGAACAGTCCCCTCTGCCCATTAAGGTGACCATTACAGCCCGGGCCCTGCTGTTGTCCGTGATCCGCGATATCGGGCATGGGCTGACCTTTACGCTGCCGATGATTGTTTCGGTGGCCGCCATGATTACCCTGCATATTTCGTTTGCTTC
>JAJZBJ010000165.1 GCA_021798975.1 Bacillota bacterium
GTCATTGTGACGAGTCTTGTGGTGATTGGTCTGCAGCCGAGAAACTATATCTGGATTTCGCTAAGCGTGCTTGCGGCTGGAGTCATTGTATCCCTTGCCGTGCGCCGGTCATTCCGGCCGCCCCGCGGCCAGTCTTTGATTGCTGAATCGCGAAAGGCGCAAAGTCCGAGCGCTTCCGGACTGGCCCCCTTGGAATCTGCCGAAATCTAACCGAGAAGAGGATGATGATGAGCTTCGATGACATCCACAGCACGGTGCAGAGCATTTTAGAGGCCGTGAAAACACAGGGCGCCGCCGCGGTGGCCGCTTACACCCGTGAATTCGACCACATTAACGCATCCGAGGGCGACTTGCTCTACGACCCCTTCACCATCGAAACGGAGCCCATATCGGCGGAACTGAAACAGGCCATTGATGGCGCTGCGGCTCAAATTCGACGATTTCATGATGCCACGCGACCTGTGTCCGAATCCACCGTCGAGCAATCGGGTCTCGTTTTACGCGAGCGGTGGATCCCGCTCCGACGAGCAGGAATATACGCCCCGAACGGTGCCTATCCACTGGTATCGAGTCTCCTGATGACCGCCATTCCCGCACAATGCGCTGGGGTCCATGACATGGTGGTCGCGATTAGTCCGCGACACCAGAGCCGGACCCATCCGGTTTGGAACTACGCGCTTAAACTCCTGGGCATCCGCACGGTTTTGGCAGCCGGGGGGGCGCAAGCCATTGCCGCGCTTGCGTACGGAGTGTCCGGATTGGCGCCTGTAGACGTGATTGCGGGTCCTGGCAATAGCTATGTGGCGATTGCGAAACAACTCGTGGCGAACGCTGGCGTGGTGGGTATCGATGGATTTGCCGGTCCGTCCGAGGTGGCGGTCATTGCGGATAGCGGTGCGAACCCGTCGTTTATCGCCATGGACTTGCTGGCGCAAGCCGAGCATGGTCCCGACGCGTCGGCAACCTTCATCACATGGGACCCCGCCTTAATTGCGGCCGTCCAAGAAAATATCGGCCGTCAGGTCATCCCCGAGATGCTGTTGGGAACCATCCGCTATGAGCTGGTTGCAAATCCGTTAGCAGCGGCAACGCTCGTCAATCGCCTAGCGCCTGAACATCTCGGGCTGATCGGCCCCAAGGCTGAAGCACTATCGCCGATTATCGAAACAGCGGGGGCGCTCTTCATCGGGGAGATGGCTGGCGAAGCACTGGGAGACTACATCGCCGGTCCGAGCCACGTGCTTCCAACACATGGCACCGGGCGCTTTGCCTCAGGTCTATCAACCCGTACATTTATGAGAAAAATGAGCGTGATTGAGGCCCAGGGATCGCTGGACGCCGACCTGCTGGCGATGGGAGCGCGACTGGCCCAGGTTGAAGGCCTTCGCTTCCACCAGCAGGCTCTTGAGATTAGAAATCGACCTAAGGGATGAGGGGTATCCGGAATACGTGATTGATCGCAGACATTTCACTCATCGGTAGAGCGGCGCATTATAGTGTACTAACGCCCCAAGTCCCGCAAGAAGCTTTCTACAGCGCTGGCTCCCGGTTAGCGAGGGGCGTGGCTCCGCAAGGCTTCGATGTGATCAGCCACCTCCCGCCAGTCGCGCGCCCGGTAAATCGAGCCCCCGGTCACCCGGCGATTGTATGGGTGATCCAGCAACACGATCGGCCGATTATGCCGCCCGAATATTCCTGTAGGGAGTAATTCTTGAGGTTTGTCTCCGCAAACGCGCCGCCTGCACCATGAGCGGGCGTAGGGTCCAGGCCCTAAGCTCATCCAGCAGGCTGCCGTGAAGTCTAGTTGATCCGCCTGTAGATCAACGAGTATGAAGCCGGTACCTGATGCAGATTCGTCCCCCAAAGCCTGCTGCAAGATTCTCTCAGCTAGCACTGTCCTCTACGGCAACGAGTTCAGCGCGTTCCATGTACGCCCCGCGTTCTCGGTTTTCCATAGGATACTGCGGCCACCCGTCTGGGTCACCGCGAAGGCGATGGCGGACGAGACGTCATCCAGGGCTTTCACCTGCCCCAAGGGCAAAGACTGTTCGGCCAGAGGCTTCCACGAGCGGCCGCCATCGGCGGTTGCATAGAGCGTCGCCCCGGTAATCGATCCCTGCGCATTGGTGGTCTTCGCCAGGTACAATCCGGAATGCATCGTGGCGAACGACCAAAGAGGTCCCCCTAGCTGGGTGGTGAACGGCAGCAACGACCCCGCGGTCCATGTGCGGCCGCCGTCATGCGTGGTATAGGTGGCTAGCTCCGTGTTGTTGGCTTCCACGGCCATGACCCCGTTCTGGACGGTGAAGAACCTCGGCGCGAATGTCCAGTTTAACACCGCATCGGGCTGGGCTGGGAGCGGGACCTGGAGCCAGTTGTTCCCGCCGTCGATGGTCCGCCACAGCATCGCCCTTTCCGCTGTTGGGCCGGTCTGGCCTCCGGTGATGAAACCCTCCTGCGGTGAGGCCAACACGACCCCACTCTTGTCCCCGAACGCGGGGATGGGGTGGGTCGACCGGGGATGCTCGTCGGGTTGAGCCATCATTTGCGCGGTGACGCTGGAGGGTAACAGGGTCCATGTCGTCCCGCCGTCCGCGGTGGCATCCAGCACCATGCTTTCGGTGCCAGAGGCACCCACCATATCCGTGGCCACCCACGCGACGCGGCCCGACGCCGCAGTCACATAGGAAATGCCATCGTTATGCGGCGGCGAGCTCGTCCGCTTCCAGTGGGTCCCATGCGTGGTCGTGACCCAGACCGGTAAAGGGGGCTTCTGCGTCAGACTGGTCGCGACCGCCACCCACGCCACATCTGGCGAAACAACCTGGACGGTTAACGTCGCATCGTGGGGTAGCGGCGTCGGGGTTTCGATGCGCCAATGCCGACCGCCGTCCGCGGTCCACCATACAGCATCTGGGCTCCACGCCCACCCGACAGACGGCGACACCATGTCGAGGGATTGCGGGTTGAAGCGGCCGTGAGGCGCCATTGACGCATGCGGATGCTCAGAGTTCTTCGATGCCCGGCCACTGATGTGCTTGGACGATCCCTGCTCCGCGGTTGTCGTGCCCGTTCTTGTGCCGCACCCCGCCAAGCCTGTGAGACCCGCCATGATAATGGCGGCGCTGATGGCCCATTTGTGCATACCGTTTCATTCCCTTCGCTGCTCTTGCGTATACAACGACAGTTCGAGAATGCGGTTACCCTAGCGGGAAGAAACCGGATCACGGTATCCTGCGGGGACGGAAGGACCCGGCCGAACTAGGCCCGCGGCTAATGCACTCCCTCGCCCCCGTTCGTCTTGATTCGCACCACAAAGAAAGTGCCATATTGGCGGAGGATCTTAAGGTTCCAGTAGCAGGGTCGTCGGGGCAACGGTGGCTCGTTCTGGCCCGCCGCGGCGCAACGGCTGCAATTGCAACTCCACGGCGAACGCCAAGGTCGTCACCCGCTCATCCGGGATGGGGGGTGTCACGACAAAGATGTGGTCTGCCGCCGACTATGCCTCCAACGTCCGATTCCCCGGGGAAGATAAGACGCGAGGCCTGCCTCCCCCTCTATTGGTATATACCGCCGGCTGATGTCCGCCAAGTGGGGCCGGCCCGAACAGACTGGTGGCCGATATGCCGGGGCGGGGTCCTTTATGAATCATGGCCGACCCGGCGATCCCCGTCCGACCTGGCCTCGCTCCATGTCGTGCGTGTCGCAAAAATCGTCCCACACGGCCTTTAGTCCGTCCGCTAAGCCTACGAGAGGCGCATATCCCATCGCTCGCGCGCGGCTAATATCGACGCGGACGGCCGGCATCTCACCGGCACGCGGTTCCAGATATTGCACAGGAATAGGTACGCCGCAGATTTCCCTGGCTAGTGCGTAAACGCGGTTTACGGATACCGAAGTCCCCGATCCAACCACCAGGGGACCGTTCCATGGGTGGTCCAGGGCTAAAGTGAACGCCCGTACCACATCATCGACGTACACATAGTCCCGCTCTTGCTGGCCATTTCCATAAATGCTGATGGGCCGTCCCGTCAGCGCTGACCGCATCAGCCGGGCGACGAGCGTATCCTTGCCCTGCATGCCTGGACCGTATACGTTTGTTAAGCGCAACACCGTCCCGGCGATGCCGTAAGCGTGGGCATAACCTGCTATCAGCATTTCTGCGGACGCCTTGGTGGCCCCATAGGGTGTGAGCGGCTGCAACTGGGCCGACTCCCCAATGGTGCGCATCCCGATGTCACCGACTACCGCGTTGGTCGAGGCAAACGCAAATTGCCGCACGCCGATTATCCGAGCGTGTTCCAGCAGCGCCGCCGTTGTGTCCACGTTCTGCCGGTAGACTTCAAACGGCCGGTGCAACGACCCCAGCACGGACGTTGCGGCAGCTAAATGGATAACCACCTCCGTTCCCGATGGTATGGCGTTCTTGATCGCCCCCGGCTCGCGAAGATCACCGATCCAGTAGCGAGCACCCGGACAGTCTCCCGGCACATGGTCGGCTACCATCACGCCATGCCCAAGGTCAATGAGGCGCCGGACAACGGCCCGACCGATAAAGCCGGAGCCTCCTGTGACGACAATGCGCAACATCCACCACCTCCTGCTTTGGCTGCTAGCGCGTCGGCTCAAGTAGGTCGCTGAATGTATATTTGACCTGACGGCGCGCCATAATCGTGAGGCTGGCGAGGAGCGCGAATCCCCCCGCCGTCGTGACAATCCCCCACGTAAACAGCGGGGGTCGATAACGCAGGCACACGTAAGAGGAACCTGCTGGCACTCGGTAGCTTTGGATGACTCCAAGGCGGGTTGCCGGCACCGCCAAGCAAGGCTTGGAGGGCCGATACACATAGGCATACCAACCCGAGGCATAAGCTTGGCTGACCACCAAGCGAACCGGCATCGCGGCGTGGACGGTTGCGGAGAAACCGCCTTGAAGCAAAGCAGAAACCTTGACGGCCCCTAACGGTTTATTGCCTTTTTCCAGCCAAGCCCATCCGCGAGTTTGCGTGTTGTGGAACAGCACCATGGGCCCTATGTTTTTGATGTAATGCCATTGCGGGTACCGAACGTAGGGCGCCAGTTGGCCATTGAGGCGGTATCGCCTTCCCTGGGCTGTCAAAATGGTCACGCGCCTAATGCGCAGGGTGGCGCCGCCCACATTTATCGCCTGAATGCCGATAGCCGTTTTGCGGTTGGTTAACGCGACGGCTGCCGGCCCCTGGTTGGGCGATATCGTCATGGTTTGTGATGCCAAGGACTGTCCTTTGGCGTTAACGGTGGCAAGACGGACACGGGTGGTGACGGGCGTTGAGACGACGACTTGCAGGTGTTGGACGGCTAAGCGCTGTCCGAAGTACAGCCATGTCGAGCGATGCGGACCGAGCTCGACGGAAGATGACGGCAGAGCACGCTGTCCGGGCTTCATCGGATACGCAAAGTCGTCTGGCCGGGCCATCAACCACCCCAAATTGAGTCGATTGGGTGTGATTCCGCTGAGTGCATGCGGGTCGTACGCCAGCCGCGGATGCGCGCCGGTCGCCGCAAAGTATCGTTCAGAGACCATCGAGCCATAACCCTGAACGCTGTCCACACCGGACAGCACATTAAGATCCGGTTGGCCGACAGCGTCCAAAATTGTGGGATTTGCCAGTGACGGGTCATAGATAGCGGTACGCGTCTTTCCCCTTGACCAACGGTTCAGGCTCGACCAAGGTTTCTGGGTGCCGCGCATAACCGTCGTGGGAGCGGGATGCATCCAATATTGTCCGCCGGCGTAGATGCCGAGGTCCACCACCAATAGCCCCACCCAGGCGAATATCGGCCACCGACGTCGAGCAGTGAAGAGTAACAAGAGACCAGCCGCCCCGACGAGGGCCGCCGTCGTCCAGACGGCCGGGACTGCGGTACGGGCGAGCGCCACCGAAACGGGCTGTCCCGCCACCCAACTGACCATGCCTCGGGCATTCACAACATACACCACCACCAAACACCCGGCGGCGGCCAATGGAATACCCGCCCATCGGGGATTGAAGACAGCGAACGGCAGTCTATCCAGCCAGAGAGCCGTCAGGACAGCCAGCGCCAAATCGACCTCCATGAGGTTGCGGCTCTGATCCCTAAGCAACCCGTAACCGGGTACGTGGTACATGAGCGCACCCAGCGGCGTATTTCCGCCCCACGCCAATACGAGACCAACGAGGGCGACGATATGCCATACCCGGGAATTGTCCATGGAATGCTTGCTCCACCATGCAGGTACGGTGGCGAAGAAGGCCATC
>JAJZBJ010000166.1 GCA_021798975.1 Bacillota bacterium
ATCTGCGAGGACTGGCAAATCGTGTGGCCATCGTCACAGGGGCCGGACAGGGAATCGGGCGCGCGGAGGCGCAGAGATTGGCAGAAGAAGGGGCACGCGTGGCCCTGTGGGATCGCAATGGGCAGGAGGCTGAGGCTGCGGCCAAGGCTATATTAGCTACTGGTGGATCAGCGCAGGCCTACACCGTTGATGTGACCCAGCGGCGGGAGATCGAGGATGCTCTCGAACATCTGGTCGCGCTCTGGGGTGCGCCGGCCTTGCTGATTAATAACGCTGGCATCATTCGTGACAACCTGTTCTTCCGGATGACGGAAGAGGACTGGGATGCGGTCATGGGTACCCATCTGAAAGGCACCTTTTTGGTCACGCAAGCCGTCCAGCAGTACATGGTCAAGGAGCGTTTCGGCCGGATCGTCAATACGTCCTCCACGTCGGCGCTGGGCAACCGCGGACAGGCCAACTACTCGGCCGCGAAAGCCGGACTCCAAGGCCTGACGCGAACCTTGGCCATCGAGTTGGGGCCCTTCAACATCACCGTCAATGCCGTGGCGCCGGGGTTCATCGACACGGCTATGACGGAGGCCACGGCCCGAAGGATGGGATTGGACCCTGAAGTGCTCAAGAGCGCGGCCGCGGGGCAGGTCCCCGTCGGCCGGGTCGGTGCCCCCGGGGACGTGGCCGGCGCGGCGGCCTTTTTGCTGAGTGACGACGCGGCCTACATTTCCGGTCAAGTCCTGTACGTCCGCGGGGGACCTTGAAGGATGAGGAGGTGGGCTCCATGGTGTACGCAGCGTTTCTCACCATTCGCGACCCAGAACTAAACCAAGCGGTGCGGCCTGATCACCTCTCCTATATCGCGAAGCTTCAGCAGGACGGCAAGGTGCTGTTGGCGGGGCCGTTCCAGGACGGCAGCGGGGGCATGGTGATTTATCACAACGTCACAGAACGCGAGGCCCTGTCCTTGGCCGAGGCGGACCCGATCATTGCGTCGGGGGCACGGGACCTGAAGCTCTTGGCCTGGAACCCGCTGGATCTCACGCCGTACCGGAGCTGACATGCGCATCGTACTGGCACCCGACTCGTTCAAGGGCACCGCCACCCAGCAGCAAGTTGCGGCGGCGCTCGAGCGCGGTCTACGGCGAGGGTGGGGCCGGAGTCTCGACGTGGAGACGCGGCTCATGGCGGACGGGGGAGAAGGAACGGCAGACATTTTCGTGAATGCCGGCGCGCTGTGGGTACCGGAAGTGGTTCATGATGCGTACGGAAGGCCCCGGCAGGCCGGGTGGGCGCGCCATGGTGCCATCGGCATTGTAGAAGCTGCGCAGGGATCTCCCTATGTGCCGCCCGCGGATCGCCCGGCCAGTGTCCTGGAGACGACCAGCCGGGGAACCGGCGAATTGGTGCAGGCCGCATGGAATCACCCGCAGGTGACCGAAGTCTGGGTGGCCTTGGGCGGAAGCGGGTGCGTCGACGGGGGGATGGGACTGCTGGACGCCTTAGGCGCCAAATTTTACGACCGTGAGGGTCGGTCCCTGCAGCCCCGGGTGCCCAACTGGCCCCGCGTGGCGCGGATTGACCTCCCGGCGCTGAAAAAACCGGTCCGGGTATTGGCTGACGTCTGGGTGCCGCTTTTGGGGCCAGACGGTGCGTTGCAGATGTTTGGGCCGCAAAAGGGGCTAGATCAGGAGAAAGCCCGGGAATTGGAGCCCGATTTAGAGCATTTCGCCGCGTGCCTCGGTCCCGGACTCGCCTCAAGCCCCGGGGCGGGGGCCGCAGGTGGCATGGGCGCAGCGCTGGCCGCGCTCGGAGCCCACCTCACGCGCGGGGCGGAGTGGATTGCCGAGCGCACGGAACTGGCCGCCGCCGTCAGCCGAGCGGACCTCGTCGTCACAGGCGAGGGGCGGATGGAGCGGCAGTCGTTGGTGGGAAAGGTTGTGGGCGTAGTGCTGGATCACGCCCGGAAGGCGCATGTCCCCGCCGTCGTGGTGGCAGGATCCATCCCTGATGACCTGGGCCCGTTTTACCAACGCGGATTGAGTTTCGCTCTCGCTCTGGGCCGCGAACCGCGCGAGTCGCTAAAAGCACTAGCAGACACCGAACGGGATTTGGAAGCCGCCGGCGAGACACTGGGCCGTATGCTCTGCGTTGCGAGTGCCATGAGGAAGGGAGACTGAGGCATGCTGAGAGACCGATTGCCGTCACCGCGGGAGCCCTTGCAAGGGTTGTTCATGAACGGGCCGGCTGCCGACCTGGTCGAGGTGGCGGGGCTGGCTAAGTTCGACTTTGTCGTACTGGATGGTGAGCACGGCCATGTCTGGCCATCCTTGCCCGACCTTATCCGGGCGGCTCGCTACCGCGATGTTGCGGCGATTGTGCGCGTTCCCAACACGCGGCCTGACGCGATGTCGCAAGCCATGGATTGGGGGGCAGACGGCATATTGGTGCCAGCCGTGCGTACCGCCGACGAGATTGAGCGGGCCGTCGCCGCGGTCCGCTACCCGCCGGAGGGCAAGCGGGGCTTGGCTGGATCCGTGGCGGCTGCCGACTATGGTTGGAAGGGCGAGGGTTATCTCGCCGAGAGTCGGCGCCGCGCATCCGTATGGATCCAAGTGGAGACCGAGGAGGCTCTGCGGGAATTGGACCGCTGGGCGGGATTGAGCAGCGTTGACCTATTCTTTATCGGCCCAGCCGATTTGTCCATGGCTCTGGGCGAAGAGGGCCGTCCCGGTCCGCGCTTCGAGGCCGCTATGGACGGGGTAATCCGGACTCTCCAAGGACGGAAAGCGTGGGGCATCTTTGCTGGAACGCCGGACGATCGAGAGCGTTGGCAGCGTCTCGGGGCGGCTGCGGTTGCAACATCCGTCCCGTTGGTTCTGAGGCAAGGCATCGCGGTGTGGCGGGGAGAGGAGCGGCATGGCTAGTTACCGGTTGGGCGGCACGATGGACCGCGGTGCACTCATTGGCCGCTACCCGCGATTGTCGGATGAGCAGAGGCGGGCTTTGGGGCAGCAGTTGGCCTCCGATTTGGGCGCGGAGGCCGTCATTTCGGACCCCGACTTGTTATTGGCCTACAGCTATGACGCGACCGGAGAACGCCATTTCCCAGACGTGGTGGTTCTTCCCACAACTGCCGAGCAGGTAAGTCGGGCCGTCGGCATCGCCCGCCGCATGGGAGCCCCCATTATCGGCCGCGGTGCATCGACTAATCTCAGCGGGGGAACCACGCCTCTGGTCGGCGGCATGGTTGTGTCCTTTGCCCGCATGAATGCGATCTTGGATGTGGACGAGCGCGAGCAATGGGTGCGGGTTCAGCCAGGAGTTGTCAATGCTGACTTACAGGCCTTTCTCGGACAACACGGATATTTTTACCCGCCCGATCCCTCGAGCCACCGCATTTCCACTTTAGGGGGCAACATTGCCGAGAACTCCGGAGGGCCGCACTGTGTCAAGTATGGTGTGACCACCCAGCATGTACTGGCTCTCGAGGTGGTGCTGGCGGACGGACGCCGTCTGTGGCTCCCGAGGACCGGGGACACGTCCCGCGCCATAGACATATCTAGTTTAGTGGTGGGTTCCGAGGGCACGTTGGCTTTGGTGACGGAAGCGTTGCTCAGCATACGACCCGTGCAGCCCGCTCGCCGAACCCTGCTGGCAGCCTTTGCCTCGGTTGATGCCGCCATGCGGGCGGTGTCGGCCCTGATTGCGGCCCGTATTCAGGCCTCGGCACTGGAGCTAATGGATAAGGAGTCGTTGCGCATTGTGGAGTCCTACGTCCACGCGGGATATCCCGTGAATGCCGGGGCCGTCCTGTTGATCGAGCTGGACGGACTCGAGGATGATGTGGAGCGGGCGGCGGCGCAGGTAGACCTGGTCATGCAGCGTCATGATGCCATGGAGTGCCGGGCGGCGGCCAGCGAGTCCGAAGCCGAGGCGCTGTGGAGGGGCCGCCGCGCCCACTACGGAGCCATCGCCCGCTTGGCACCCCATATTTGGGTGCAAGACGTCACCGTGCCACGGCCCCGTTTGGCGGACATGATGGATCGAGTCCTCACCATCGCGGCCCGCCACAACATGTTGATTGTCACGGCGGCACACGCCGGGGACGGCAACCTACACCCAAGCATGCCGTACAATCCGGCCGATGCCGGCCAAGTGCAGCGCTTGAAGTCGGCGGATCGGGATATCCTGCAAGCCTGTGTAGATTTGGGCGGCGCCATCACCGGGGAGCACGGCATTGGAATCGACAAAGCCGAGCATCTGCCCTTGATGTACGGACCCGACGAACTGGCCGCCATGAATGATATCAAGAGCGCCTTCGACCCGGAGAACCGGCTCAATCCGTTTAAGGCGCTGTGGCCGGCGGAGCGGTTGGCGGAGCCGCAGAGCCCGCCCAGCGGACCGCTTTGGGCGCCGGAGAGCGAGTCCCAACTAAGCGATATGATGCGGTGGGCGCGTGCCCACGGGCAAATATTGAAGATTCAAGGGCAGGGGCGCCGCACCGCCCCGCACGGCTATCAAGCCCTTGACATGCGAGCGTTTCAGGAGATTTTTGACTGGGACGCCGACAATCTGTCCGTGGAAGTCGGAGCGGGCCTGCCGGCCGGCGCGCTGGCGCGGCTGTTGGCCCAACGCGGCATGGATTTGCCGGGAGTAGAGCCCTTTATGGACGACACGGTGGGTGGGCTGGTCGCACACAACGCGCCCTATTGGCGCTCCAACAGCGGGCGCGGCTGGCGGGACCTGGTGTTAGCGGTGGAATGGGTGGATGCCCGGGGTCGTCGTCTCAAATTTGGGCGCAAGACGATGAAGAACGTGGCCGGGTACGACCTCGCTAAATTGATGACCGGGTCCGAAGGGCGGTTGGGAGCCATCGCTCGCGTGACATTCCGCATTCGGCCCGCGATCGAACTACCGGTCGTATTCCAAAGCAACCCCATGGCGGCGGAGGAGGCATGGGACGCAGCGTTGCGACTCATGGCCCAACCCGACAGGCCCGAGGGTATTCTCTTGGTGAAGCGATTTGGAAGCACAGACGTCAGTCTATGGTGTACGGGCGGGCTGACCGCGCGGCCCCGACGTCAAGCCATCGAGGACGGTGTGGGCACGCCGGGGGCGTGGGCATCGGGATCGGATGCTTGGCTCGACACGGAGCAGGAGCGGCTCCACCAGGTCTACCGGGCCGTAGCGGACCACCGCTATCAGCGCGGTATGGTACCCGTGGATGGCATGCGCGGC
This sequence comes from Bacillota bacterium, assembly GCA_021798975.1. Lineage (GTDB taxonomy): Bacteria > Bacillota > Sulfobacillia > Sulfobacillales > Sulfobacillaceae > Sulfobacillus_B. The sequence goes on from JAJZBJ010000166.1 coordinate 5,236, forward strand.
GCCTACTTGCGTCTCATGGCGCATCAATCCCCGTCGGTATTCTACTGCCCAGGCCCCGGCTGGTATGAGATATTGGGAGCGGAGGGCGATAACCGTCACCAGGTGCCGGTGAATGATGAGGTGTTGCACCTAGCCGAGCGCGTATCACGGGTTTTTGATCCCGATCAAATTCTGCGTTAGAGGGAGTGAGAGAATGGACTTAGGTGTGAAGGACCGAACGTTTCTCGTGATGGGCGCCAGCCGCGGTCTGGGTAAAGCGGTGGCGGATGCGCTGCGGGCCGAAGGAGCCGGGGTGATTTCCACCAGCCGCCACCCCGGCCAAGACGCCGTGCTGGACACGGCCCTGGAGTCATCGCGGCGGACGTTCCTAGACGGTATCCGGGGACGCCGTCTTGACGGAATTTTTGTCAATACCGGAGGGCCGCGGACCGGGGATTTTGCGGAACTGTCCGACCAGGATTGGCAGCAGGCATTTGAGCAGCTGTTGCTGGGTCCGATCCAGATTGTGCGGGAATTGTTGCCGTCGATGACGGATGGCGCCTCGCTGCTCTTCAATGCCTCGTCATCCGTGAAGGTGCCCATCCCCCACCTGACGCTCTCCAACGTCTACCGAGCGGCCATCTACGCGCTGGTTAAGTCATTGGTCGACGAGCTGGCTCCTCGCCGAATCCGAGTCAACCTAATCGTGCCCGGGCGCATCGCCACGGAGCGCGTCGCGCATTTGGACCACAGCAATGCGGAACGCCTCAAGTTGAGCGCGGAGGCCGTGCGGGCCCGAGCCGCCGCCAAGATTCCGTTGGGTCGTTATGGGGACCCGGACGAATTCGGTCGCATGGCTGCCTTCGTCCTCTCGCCCCAAGCCTCCTATTTGAATGGAGCGAGTTTCTGGGTGGATGGAGGTCAGAACCGCAGCCTATGAGTGGAGAACTGAACACGGCGTGGGCCTGGGGCATGGCGCGGAGCGCGGCTGGATGGGGGGCCGTGCTCCGGCAGGGCGATGC
>JAJZBJ010000167.1 GCA_021798975.1 Bacillota bacterium
GATTCGCGGTATCCTGCGTAAGAATCGGCATACCGCGCTGTTCGGAATGGCCCTTTTGCCTGAGTTTCGGGGGCGCCATATCGGGCGCGGGCTTCTAATCGCGGCCGAGGACTGGGCGCGCGACGCAGGGGTGCGCAAAATATCTTTAGCGGTATTTGCCACGAATCAGGCGGCCATCCATCTCTATAAATCCCTGGGTTATGAGGAAGAAGGGCGCCGCTATCGGCAGTACCTTCTTGAAGACACGTGGGTCGACGAAATTTGGATGGCCCGCTGGCTCTAGTCGCGGACCTCGGCCAGCGACGATACCATATCCCAGAAGTCGTTGTCCTGGGCGGGGGCTTCGGTTGCGTGCTGCGAGGCTTTGAGCGCGGTATCGCGCATCCGCACGGTATAAAAGAAAAAAGTCTCGCGGGATTCCAGCGTCTTGTCTCGAGCGTCTTGATCTTGGCTCCAGATTGAGGCGAATGCGAACGCATGCAACAGCGTGCGGAGTTCATCCTCCTGTTGCTCCCAGGTTGACGCCAAGAGTTCTTCCAGAATCTCCTGCCGGGTTCCGACCCAAGGGGCCCCGTCGGGCAGACGGTGGCTGATAGCGTGCAGCGTACGGTCACGATGTTGCTGCTGGAGGCTCAACCAATCGATGGTGGACTGGGGCGCTTCCAGAACGGGAGCATCCTGATAATCTTTGCGTGTCCACCCAGCCCTTGCCAACTGCAACATCTCGTCATGGGTGACGGAGTCTTGCGGCACGGAACCGAACAGCGGACCCTCATGGATAAACTGGGTGCCGATGCGGCCTTTCAGGTCCTGGTCCAAGCCGATTTCCAAATGTTGTTCGTTATCCACCTCATCGCCTCCCAGATTCTAGTATAACCAAAGCCGCCACCCCTGTGTGCATACCTCCCGGAGGCGCGTGACATGCTATCCCCATTCTATCGAAGAGAGGGATTCCATGACGACCCGGTTGCGATCCCGTATTTTCTTCCTCGTGCTGTTTAGTTTGGGACTGCCCTTTTTGGCAGCAGGTTGCGGGTCCAAGCCGTCACCGGCCCCCGGACATTCCGCCAAGTCCGCGAAGAAGCCCCAACCGCAAGGGAAGATACAAAACGCCATGGGTAACGGGAAAAAGGCGCCAACCACCCGTATTACTCCGCAGACCATTACGCCCAAGGTGGCGCCCGTCGGCAACATGGCCCAGGGGGCCAAAATTTATGCCGCCACGTGTGAGACCTGCCACGGAAAAGGTGGTACGGGCACCGGGAAAGCGCCACGCTTGGCGTCTCCCTCCTCCGTGGGGGCGCAATTTAAAACGCAAGGCGCATTGGACGCGTTTATCCTGCACAACATGCCCGCCAACAATCCCGGATCCCTGAGTCCCCAGCAGGCAGCCAATGTTTCCGCGTATGTATGGCATATCTCCGGCGGCAAGTAGCAGTTTTTTAAGCAGCGCAAGATTCGCGGCAGCCACACGGTTGCCGCTTCTTTGTGGTTTGGCCCTGGGGCGGCTTTGAAATGCTTCCTGAACGGTGATGCCCGCCTTCGGTCGTGGTATTTTTGTTGGGGAGATAGCGGCATTCGAGGAGGTGGACCCCCGTGTGTCTCAGCAAGATTTTGCCGGTCTGGACTGGCTACGACTTGGCAGCCTGGATATTGTTGGCCGCGGTGGTCGACTTGATGATCGGGGATCCTCTGTGGTCGTATCATCCGGTCCGCCTGATTGGAAAGTTTGGCATGGTTTTGGAAGGGTTAATTCGCCGCCGGCCATGGAGCCGCAACGCCATGCGCCTTTTAGGCGCCGTCATGACCGTCTTCGTGGTTGTGCTGGTGCTGGCATCTGTAACGGTGGTCCTCGTGATAGCCCGGGACCTATCGGTTTGGCTGTTCAGGCTGATGGTCGTGCTGTGGACCTATTGGGGTCTCGCCATTCGGGGCCTTACAGATGCCGCTTTGCTCGTGTATCGGCCCTTAATTACGAATCAGCCGGACGAAGCGCGGCAGTGGCTTCAATTCATTGTGAGCCGTGACACAACGCGGTTTAGCCATGAAGAAATGATCCGGGCTACTATCGAGACCGTCGCCGGCAACACCTGCGATGCGGTCATTGGGCCGCTGTTCTATACGTTTTTGGGTGGCCCGGCATGGCTGTGGGCTTATAAGGCAGTCAATACGCTCGACTCGATGGTCGGGCAGCACAGCGGCCGGCATCAAGATTTGGGTTGGTTCGCAGCCCATTTGGACGAATGGGCCAATTACATCCCGGCCCGTCTGTCGGGGTGGGCCATCGCCATCGCCGCCTCGATGGAGGGCCGATTCCGTCCTGCATATCGGGCCATGCGGCAGGATGCGCGCCGCCATCCCAGTCCCAACACGGGGGTGTCGGAAGCTGCGATGGCGGGTGCCATTGGCGTAACGCTGGGAGGACCGAACTTGCACGACGAGGTGGTATCGCTGCGCCCGCGGCTTGGGGCCGCGGAGCGGCCGTTGCACCCGACGGCCATCATTCATGCCATCGCAGTTAGTTGGAGAGCTACGCTCGTGGCGGCTGTGGTCTTCGGGGTGGTTGCCGTTACCATGTCGGGGGTGTGGCTATGAAAGGCATTCGGGCGTCGCTGGGATTACTGACCTGCCTTCCTGTGGGCCGCATTCAGCCCGTACCGTTATGGACGGCATTGTGGTTTTGGATTCCCGGTTTCTTGGCCGGACTGATATGGTACGGATCGGCGCGGGTCTTTGGCATGACCGGGCTGGGCATGGTGGCAGCGATAGCGGGCGAAGCCCTTCTGACGGGGGGCGTCCACTGGAAGGGGTTAGCCAACACCTTTGACGGGTGGATGGCCCCTCCTGGACGTCGGACGGCTTTGCGGCGGGATCCGAGGTTGAGCGCGGGCGGGGTGCTGTTCATGGCGTTGGCCCTGTTGTCGTTTTGGGGACTTTGGCGTCAAGCTGGCGGTGTCCCTCCGGTGACATGGATACTCCCGCCGCTGTTTAGCCGCGCCATGATGGCATGGGGTCTCTCATGGCGCGGCGTGGACAGCGACAGCCCCCAGACGGCTCAATGGATGCTCAACACCGAGGGCGGAACGGGGTCATGGGTCACACTTTTGATTAGCTTGCTGATTGGGGCCTACGTGGCGGGATTCCGGGCGATCGACTCATTTGGAGGCATGCTGCTATTGACGGGACTCTTTATGCTATGGGCCCGCCGCCTCTACCGCGGCATGAACGAGGACGTCCTGTATAGCGCGGTGATTGTGGCCGAGCTCCTCGCATTATATTTTCTAGTGGCCAGCACCCCGGCTATTCTTTAGACGGAAAGTCCGGCTGCCGGACTTGTTCGACCATCTGCAGATAGTTGGGACGCTTAATATCGACGACGTAGCCACCGGTGACCCGTACGAGGTTTTTCGGCGTAATCGCCACCCAGACCGCCGGGTCGCCAGCAGCCGCCCAAACAAACGGTTGGTGCATTAAATCGTCGTCGATGAAGATGGGCATCTGGTAGGATTGGCCGGCAGGCGGTGAGCCATAGATGTGCGTGCCGCACAGAGCGGAAATTTCAGTGGGACTGGCGGGGCGCACGTCGAAGCCGAACCACTGCTCTAATTTGGATAGATCGACGCGGTTGACTGGGGTGTGCAGAACCACGACCGGACGCGCGCCGCACCAATACACGGACACCTCGATCATTTGCCGGATGTCGGCTTTGAGGCGTTCCGCAGCTTGGTGGACTCCGCGAGTCAAGTAATGGAGTTGTCGCCTGTCAACCAGTGGAATTTGCCCGCTCTCGATCATGTCGAGAAAGGGAAATTCGATGTCGATGGGCATCAAGGAGCTCCTTTGGTCCATGCTATAGTTGTTCTGCAGTAAGCTTATGCGGCCTCGAGCGACGAGGTCAACATCTAGTTACAGATTTCGACAGGGGAGGTCAATCGGTGGCAGAGCGGCGTTTGAACATCCTGCACCTGTACCCGGAAAACATGAACTTGTACGGAGACCGCGGCAACGTTTTGGCGTTGGCTCAACGTGCGCGTTGGCGTGGAATCCCGGCACGGATTGTGAACCGTGAAGTGGGTCAGGCGGTGGACTGGAACGATGTCGACCTGGTGTTCATGGGTGGGGGCGAGGACACGCATCAAGCGCGCATTGCCGATGACTTCTTGGAACTGGGTACGGAACTCGCTGCCCGTCTAAGGTCCGGCTTACCGATGTTGGCCATCTGCGGCGCCTACCAGTTGCTGGGGCGCTATTATGAAACGGCTGACCGGATTCAGTTGCCAGGGCTTAACTATTTGGATGTGTGGACTGAAGCAGGTGAGACGCGCGCTATCGGCGATGTGGTCACCTATACTGACTTGTCCATAGAGCCGCGATCGCTGGTGGGATTCGAAAACCACGGCGGCCGCACTTTCTTGGGGTCAGAGGCCCGGCCCTTGGGACAGGTGGCATTGGGGCAGGGCAACAATGGACAGGACCGTTCGGAGGGCGCGGTTCAGGACCGGGTTGTGGCGACCTATCTGCACGGTTCGCTTCTGCCGAAGAACCCCCATTTGGCGGATTTGCTCGTTACTTGGGCATTGCAGAATCGCGGGATTGATGAACCCCTGGAGCCCTTGCCGGCCGACGAAGAGTTCAGCGCTCATGAGACGATCCTCAACCGAGCGCGAAATTCATAGCTAAATCGAATTGGTGCATGATATACTTAAGGACAACGTGGAAAGTGTTTCGTCCGAAAGGAGCGACCCGTATTGGATTTGTTTTCACCGTTGCACATCATTATCTTGTTGGTGATCGCGCTCTTGGTGTTTGGTCCCAAGCGGCTTCCGGAAATCGGCTCGGGATTGGGTAAGAGCATTCGCGAGTTTAAGCAGTCGATGAGCGGAGTTATGCCGGAGAAGCCCGAGGCTTCCCAGAACCCGCAACCGGGGACGGAATACCCGGCTCAGGTTGTTGTGACGGACGAAAACACCCAGCGATAGTAGCTCGGAGAGGGCGAGGAGAACCCGAAAGGGTTCTCTTTGCGTGTTAAGGAGGGATTCGGAATGGCTGATGTCGGCCGGTTCGTGGGACATACCCCACTGGTTGAGTTGACCGCTCTTTCGAATCGGTACCAGACCCATGTTTGGGCCAAGTTAGAATCCCGCAATCCCGGCGGATCGATTAAGGACCGCACGGCGTTTTCATTGTTGGAAGACGCGGTTGACCGAGGACAGGTGACTGCCGATACCGTCATTATTGAAGCGACATCGGGCAATACTGGCATTGCCTTGGCAATGGCATGCGCCTCGCGCGGTCTCAAGTTGGTGGTCTTTATGCCTGAAGGCCAAAGTTTGGAGCGGAAACAGCTCTTTTGGGCCTATGGCGCGACCGTGATTGAAACCCCGCAAGTAGAGCGTACGGCCGGAGCCATTCGTCGTGCCAAAGAACTCGCGTCGCGATTGCCGGAAGGTCTAATGCTGCGACAGCACGAGAACCCGGCTAACCCAGCCGTTCATATGCGCACGACCGGGCCGGAAATTTGGGAGCAGACACAGGGAACAGTGGACGGATTTGTCGCCGGTGTGGGTACTGGTGGTACCGTAACGGGTGTCGGTCGTTTTCTCAAGGAAAAGAACGCCGCCATTCAGATATTTGGCGTGGAGCCAGAATCCTCCGCCGTGCTCTCGGGCAGAAAGGCTGGTTCTCATACGATCCAAGGTATCGGCGCAGGATTTGTGCCGGATATCTTGGACCGCCAGGTGATTGATCGGGTGGTCCCAGTTCCAGACAGTGGCGCATGGCAGGCGGCTCGGGACTTGCCGAAACTCGAAGGCATCCTCGCCGGCCTGTCGTCGGGGGCGGTTTACTGGGCAGCGCAACACCTTTTGGAAGAGGGATTCCGCGGCAATTTGGTGCTCATATTTGCGGATTCGGGCGAGCGTTACTTATCCACGGGACTTTATCAAGAAGCGAGCGACGACTGGCTACGCTCGCGGATTCCCGACTTCTTTTGACAGAACGTCATAAACTCAGTATCATCGAATAGGTCTTGGGGGTAGGTGGAGGCTTGGTGCCTTCCTTGGACTTCAAATCCAATGGCCGGCTTTAGAAGTCGGCGGTGGGTTCGATTCCCACATATCCCCGCCAACGCGCTGTTGCCAATGGTTTTGGGTTTCTTTTCCC
>JAJZBJ010000168.1 GCA_021798975.1 Bacillota bacterium
TTGGGCGCCTATTGGATTGTCCAACGGTCGCCGGAGACCGTCTCGGCCGTCAGCACTCCCACCCCGCTCGTGGTCATCGACCCGGGACACGGCGGGTGGGATCCTGGGGCCGTGCGGGGCAGCGTGTTCGAGAAGTCTCTCACCTTAGACGTGGCCTTCCGGCTGGGGGAGGCCCTGCAGCGGCGCGGCATTCGGGTGTATTACACACGCAGCCGGGACACCGCCTTGTCGTCGACCGTGCTCCGGGATCTAACCCAGCGGGCCGCTGCCGCGAATCGGCTGGGAGCCGCCCTATTCGTCTCCGTCCACGTTAACACGGAGCCATCGGGGACGATGTCCGGCCCCATCGTCTATTACACCCGCAAGAGCTTGGCCTCGTATCGACTGGCCGCTTTGGTCACACAGAATCTAGCCGCCAGCGGATACCGCCATCCGCCCCGGCCCATTCGTCAGTGGGTGCTGGATATTTCGCACATGCCGGCCATCAACGTAGAGATTGGCTTTCTGTCGCACAGTGGAGACGCGGCGCGTATGCAGTCCCCGCCGTATCAGTCCCTCTTAGCCGAATGGATCGCAACCGGGGTGGCTCGATACCTGGGCCGCTAATCTACGAATTCCAGTTGTACCACGGCTAGGGTCGCGAGGCCTTCCTCACGCCCCAGCCACCCCATCCGGTCGGTGGTCGTCGCTTTGATGGAGACGTCCTCGGGCGGCACCTTTAAAATGGGGGCCAGTGCGTCGCGCATTTCCGGCACCAAGGGCCGCACCCGAGGCTTCTCCCCGACCACCGTGACGTCCACCTGCACGACCCGGTATCGGCGCTCATCTACCATCCGAATGACCCGGCCGAGCAAGTCCGTGGAACGAGCGCCCTTCACCGACGGATCGTCAGCCCGGAACCAGGTGCCGATGTCGCCCAGTGCCAGTGCCCCAAGCAAGGCGTCGATAATGGCATGGATGAGGACATCGCCGTCCGAGTCCCCAGCCAATCCACGGGAGAAGTCCTTGACCCAGATACCGCCCAAGAACAAAGGCCGGCCCTCCTGGAAGGGATGGGCGTCAAATCCTTGACCAATCCGCATCATGCATTCCGTCCTTTCAATAGCGCCTCAAACCACGGAATATCTTCCGGTCGGGTCAACTTGAGGTTATGGCGTTCGCCCGCCACAGCTCGCACCGGGATGCCGGCCTGTTCAGCCACTTCGGCGTCATCGGTGGGGACGCGGTCCGGAGGCCATCGACGATATGCCTCCTCAATCAGCGACTTCCGGAATCCTTGCGGCGTCTGAGCCAAACCCAACGTGTGGCGGGGAACGGTACCCGCCACAAATCCCTCCGGGGATATGGTCTTGACGGTATCCACCACCTCGAGCACCGGCAGGGCGGCACCGAACTCCTGGGCCGCCTTGGCCACGTGCCCAATCAACGCGGATGACACGAGACATCGGGCTGCATCGTGTATCAGCACGATATCCTCCGGGGTCACCCGGCTTAACGCCTTCAGCCCTTCCTGGACCGACAGATACCGTTCCGCCCCGCCGGCGGCGACCGCGAACTCCAGCCCCAAGGATGCCACCAGCGCCGCAATCTTGGCGTGATCGCCCACCTGAGCCACCACAACGCCCGACGAAACCCCGGCCTCCTGAAATCGTGCCAAGGTCCACTCCAACACGAAGCGTCCCTCGAAGGTCAACCAAATTTTTGAGGTGCCGCCCATCCGATGACTCTGTCCTGCGGCGACAATAATGGCATGGATATTCGTCCTGTTTCGCCTCCAACTCCATTGTAACCCAGCTTAGGCCTGCCTCTCGCTGTCCCAGTGCTGGATGGCCATGTGCTATGCTGAGGCATCAATCAATCGCGCAGGTGATGACATGAATACGCTCCCGAAAGGCATGCTGATAGACTTGGATGACACCATTTTAGCGTTCGACACGGTGTCGGATGAAAGTTGGGAGTCTACGCTGCAAGAATTCCAGCATCAACTGCTGCCCGTCGAGGCGACGGTTCTCCATGCCGCCATTAAAGTGTCGGCCAAACGCTTTTGGAGCGACCCCGCCCGGCACCAGATGGGCCGCATGCGCTTGCTTTGGGCGAGGACGCAAATTGTCGGCGAGGCCATGGATTCCATCAATTTGCACAATCCCGAACTCGCCGCCGCCATCGCGCACGTGTATGAAACCATTCGCACAGACCGCATCCACCCGGTCGAAGGCGCGATCGACACGCTAAAAGCCTTGCGAGAACGCCAAATCCGGATGGTGTTGGTCACGAATGGCGATGCCCCCGGCCAGCGCCGGAAGATTGAGCGGTTTCACCTGCCGGCCCTCTTCGACGCCATCCTCATCGAAGGCGAATGTGGCGTAGGAAAACCAGACGCGCGCATCTACCACAGGGCACTGGACGCCTTAAAGATGCCCCCGGAGGATGTATGGATGGTCGGGGACAATCTCGAATGGGAAGTCCGCGGACCCCAGAAACTCGGGATTCGCGGGGTGTGGGTGAATCACCGCGGCATCGATCTTCCTCCAGACGGGCCGGTACCCTACAAGATCATCCGGTCGCTGCGCGAATTGCTCCAGTAACAGCGAAGCGGCCCTTGCTCGGCAAGGACCGCTTCACATTCTTCTTCGACGTGTCAGCGCGCTTCGGCTTCCATACCCGCCTGCGCCTTGAGCTTGGCAAAAATCATCCGTCCAGCGGCCGTCTGCAGAACAGACGTAACCAACACCGCTACCGTTTGCCCGATGAACTTACGGCCGCCGTCGACCACAATCATGGTGCCGTCGTCCAGGTAGCCAATCCCTTGGCCCGACTCCTTGCCGTCCTTGATGACATGCACCACCATCTCCTCGCCGGGGAGCACCACCGGCTTGACCGCGTTGGCCAGTTCGTTGATGTTGAGCACCGGCACCCCTTGAAGCTCCGCAACTTTGTTCAGGTTGAAGTCGTTGGTCACCACTTTGCCGTCCAAAATCTTGGCCAGCTTGAGCAGTTTGGAGTCCACCTCAAGGTTGGGGTCGACTTCGCGCTCGTAAATCTGTACGCTGTTCTGTTCCTTTTGGATGCGATTCAAAATATCCAAGCCACGCCGGCCGCGGTTGCGTTTCAACACGTCCGCCGAGTCCGCGATATGGCGCAATTCCTCCAGAACAAATGCCGGAATGACCAAGGGCCCCTCAAGAAACCCGGACTGGCAGATGTCTGCAATCCGGCCGTCAATAATGACGGAGGTATCCAAAATTTTGGGCTTCACGGAATCCTGACCGCCCCGATGCTTCAAGCGCGCCGGAAGCCAAGACTGCGGCCGCATAATATCGTCCTTGCGGCGAATCGATACCCGCAGTCCCACGTATCCGCACCCAATGGTGATAGCTACGCGGAGAATAGTTCCCCAGACCCCTAATCCCGACAGGTCGACTCCCAATAGGAACGCGATCACCAATCCGACGATAAGGCCGATCGAGCCCGACAACAAGTCCTGCGTGGGGGTGCGCTGCAGACGCGATTCCACCCAAGCCACGACCCGGCTGGCCCATGCCACGAGGATCGGCCCCAACAAATAGCCGAGAATGCCGCCGACCACGAGACCCAACGCTGCCATGATCTCGCCCCGTGCCGCGCCTAGCGCGTGCAAAGCAGGCAAAGCCGCCAAAGCTTTGCGATTCTGCAAGACGATGCCAATGCCCAACAGAGCGCCGACAACCGTAAGCGCTTGCCGCAAAATCCTGTCCACGTCGACCACCTCCTTAGAGTGAAATTTCGGTCCGGTTGCTGCCAACCGACCCATTTTTTAGTGTTCCCGGAGGCGCGGATAAAATACTAAAAATTGACAAGTGCGGTCCTGACTTTTGCGCCTCGAGAGGATCATATCATACCAAAAACTCTGACGAGCGAAGGGGAGCATTTGTTGCAACGGCAAGGTTTTTTGACCGCGTAGTTCGCCGCAATTTACCCTTCCAGCGCGAATAATTTATTTCGCAGACTACTTTGTCCACCGCCCTCATAGAATGCGGTATCCAACACCGCTTTCTGTCTGGAGGGAATCATGCCGCCCGACACGCGTACCGCAAGACTCGCCCCTATCATCGGACTGGGCCGATTAATTGGTTTGACCTTCGCCGTCATCGCTCCCGGATCGTCGGTGTTTCTCACTTACGGCACCGCCTTCGCTCAAGCGGGAACCGGCATCGTGTTCGGCTACGGGGTGGGAGCGCTGCTAAATCTCACCATGATGTGGTGTTATGCCGAACTCGGCAGCCGTTACCCGGAAGCCGGAGGAGACTACAGCCTGGCCAGCCGCGCCTTGGGGCGATGGGCGGGCAGCCTTTATGCCGTGCTGATGGCGGTTAAGGGGGTCGCCATCCCGGGGCTCTTGGCGCTAAGCGCCGCCCAATACGGGCACCTGGTCTGGCCCGCAATCCCCGCCACCCCGCTCGCTTTAGCGGTGTTCGCCAGCTACATCGCGCTGGCGGGGTTCGATTTAAAAACCTCCAGTACCGTCGTCAACCTTATGGTGACCATCGAATTTCTCGTGTTTCTGGTGTTTGTCATCACCGGACTCACGCATCTCCATCAACCGGCCAGTGTCCTGTGGCGGCCGCAACGAGCTCTCGGACACAGGCTTTCCGGAGTGCCCGCGGGCGTGTGGCTGGGCGCAGCCACCGCTGCACTCTACGGCTTGAACGGCCCGCAAGCCTGCTTGTACTACAGCGAAGAAACCCGCACCTCGCCAAAGCACATTGGTCGCACCATCTTTGGGGCAGCCCTGACCACGGTGGGGATTGAGATGGCCGGGGTCGTAATCGGCACCTTGGCCCTGCCAACCCTGGCGGTCTCCACCCACATGCCGCTGGCCGCCATCATGCATCAGGCGCTCGGCCCGGGCGGCCGCCTCATGATGCTGCTGGGCATTGGCGTGGCCCTTTACGACACCGGGCTCGCGACCACCATGAGCTACGGCCGCATCTTCTATGCCATCGCCCGCGACGGCCAGTGGCCCGGGATGCTTAACCGGGTGATGTCCCGGATTTCCCGCACCGGTGTACCGATTGGTGCCCTCTTGGTATTAGGCGCCGTCAATATGGCGGTCATGGCCACGTCCAGCATTCACGTGCTAGTCACGCTGGGCGGCACCCTCTTAATGGTGGTCTATGCCGGGATCGCCGTGGCCAGTATTCTCGAGCGTGTGCGCCGCCGTACGGCACCATACCGCATGCTCTGGTGGCCGCTGCCGCCGCTGGCCGCCCTGGCAGGCTTGGCGCTCTTAGCCGCACACCTCAGCCGCTTTCATCTCATTCTCACCGGGCTGGTGACATTGCTGGGGCTGACATGGGCCTGGGCCGCCCCGCGGCGAACGGCATCATAGCCGGCTACCAGTTGGGATCGCCTGGCATGGGTTCGGCTTTCAAGGGCTGAGCGGGATAATGAACGTGATAGAGCAAGAATTGCGTGGTACGGTCCCATCCCAAATCCCAAGGCTCCCGGTACCGATCGGCGGAATGGCTCATAACGACCGGATAGCCATCCGGGTCAAATCCGGCCACGACGGCAAAGTGCACCACCCGCCCGGTTTCGAAGTACCCAATCAGGTCGCCTGGGCGCAATTGATCGAGTGGTGTGTGGCCTGCCGGGTCGGGTTTTAAAATCTCCGGCATGGTACCCGATGCATACAGCGTCGCCCGACCGGACTTCCGGATATATTGAGCCAGCCGCGTAGCGTTCACCCAAGCGGCCGTCCCATCATCTTCAGGATTCCAAGACCACTTGGCGGTCTCGGCAAAGCCGCCCGCCCGCAATACCTGGGAAATGAAGTTGGAGCAGTCTCCACCGTTCCAATTAAAGTCGGCATAGCGCGGGTTATATCGGTTTTGGTTGCCGCACCCTGGGGCCGCCCCACAGTATGTTTTGGCATACTGCAAGGCTCGTTCCGCCCCTCCGTTGGGCGGCTTCTCCGCACGGTGTTCCGGTTTCACTTGAATGACCGCCGGAACCGCCGCACCGCCCAGCCGCGTGTCTTGGTTCAACGGGTCAATGAAGGTATCGTCTTTGATGTACCAGCGGCCGCGGGACTCCTGAAAGATGTAGCGGTGCATGACTCCCAGCCCA
>JAJZBJ010000169.1 GCA_021798975.1 Bacillota bacterium
CAAGCAAGCCCCCATCTTCAACTTAGCCGTGGTCAATTCCCACTGGGCTTCGTCCCACAAGTCCCTGGTGGAGGGGTTCATCAAGGCCGAGGAAGCGGGCGTCAAGTACTTCCAGCAACACCCGGCGCAGGCGTACCAGGACATGGGCAAGTTGAACAACATCAGTGCCTCGGCCGCCGAGGCGCAGACCAAGGGCTTCAGCTTCGGGACCCTGCAAAACGAAGTCACCGGGAATTGGATGGGGTCCGGCAGCAGCGTTCAAAGTTCCTTAGTGACGAAGTCGCTGGCCTCGGCAGCTCAGTGGCTGAAGCAAACCGGGCAGATTTCCAGCGCCCCGTCCCAAATTAGCCAATATGTGGACCCCAGTTTTGCCCAGGCGGTTTTAAACGGTAAGTGATCCGCTGGAGCGGAAAGGCGGGATGACCAATGATTGAACTCAAGAACGTGCAGAAGAGCTATCCTGCCAAGCGCGGCCGGGGAAACCCCCTGGTCGCGGTAGACGGCGTGGACCTCACCATCCAGGATGGCGAATTTGTGACGGTGGTGGGACCCAGCGGTTGCGGCAAGACCACCATGCTGAACATGCTGGCGGGATTTGAATCGGCGTCCCAAGGTGACATCTTGTTGGATGGCCAGCCGGTCAAAAAGCCGGGCCCGGAACGGGCGGTGGTCTTTCAGCAGCCCTCACTGCTGCCCTGGATGACGGTCGCGGAAAACATTGCTTTTGGTCTCACCCTGCGGGATGGCCCGAGGAACATCAATCAGGACCGGTTGGCGGCCATGGTGGAAACCATGGGGCTTAAAGGGTTTGAAGCGCACAAGCCCTATGAGCTGTCGGGCGGTATGCAGCAGCGTGTGGCGATTGCCCGGGCCTTAATCACCGACCCCCGCATTCTGCTGATGGATGAGCCGTTTGGGGCTCTGGACGCTCAGACCCGCAGCGATATGCAGCGATTCTTGCTGTCGTTGTGGAAAAAGTTGAAGCCCACGGTATTTTTCGTCACCCACGATGTGGAAGAGGCGATTCTGCTGGCGGATCGGGTGCTGGTGATGACGCCCCGCCCGGGCCGGGTGGCGACGGATATGACCATTGATTTGCCGCGGCCGCGGAAATGGGATCTGGTGCTCGGCCGCGAATTCAACGAGTATAAGCGCCAAATCCTCAAGGTGCTCCGCCCTGAGGAGCGTGAGCCGGTGCGCCTGCCCTGAGACGGGGAAGGCCTGCTTGCAACAAGGACTGCCCGCGGCCGGGGGGCAGTCCTTGTTTGTCGGTCTTTCCGGCACAGCTGTGATATGGTGGGGAACGAGGTGTAATCATGGCTCGTGGATGGACGCTTCAAGCGCCTGAATGCTGTCCCCAATGCCGGAGCCTGGTGTGGGAGCGCCGCGAATGGACGGCCGATCTCTTCACTCGAGGCCGGAGTTGGGTGTGCGGGGGATGCGGGTATGAATTGTGGGAAACGATCGATGACCGGGGCGAGCGCCAGTCTGGTGAGAATCGGGCCACTTGCCGCTGTTGCGGACGCGTGCTCAAATCGGGTGAAGCGGCGTTGAACGGCTATGGCGGCCTCTGCGCCACGGGGGAGTGCCAGTGCCACGATCGGGCCCTGATCCGCGATCAGCGACGGTGGCGAAAACGAGGCCCGGCGCGGTTGGAATGGGCGTCCGAACAGAAGGCCTAGTCGGCCGGCTATACGGCGGCTCGACGGATTGGTGTACAATACCCTGCGAGGAGGGGATGTGGATGGCTGAAATCACCGATATCCGGCACGGCAAGCACTATACCGTCGGCGAGGCGGGAGCGTTGGAGGGCTTGGACGGGAAGCTCTTTATGGGACAAGCGCTCGGCTTTACCGGCATGGAGGTGTCCTTGAACCGGTTTAAGCCCGGCCAAGCGGTGCCGTTCCTGCACCAACATAAGCAGCATGAGGAGATGTACCTCTTCATCAAGGGTCATGGTCAGTTTCAGGTGGACGGGGAGACGTTCGAGGTGAAACCGGGCACGGTCGTGCGGGTCTCGCCAGACGGCAACCGGGCTTGGCGGAACAACTCCCAAGAAGACCTCTATTGCGTCGTAATCCAAGCCAATGTGTCTTCCCTCACGGGACAGGATGGCATCCGCAACGAACAGCAAGCGATGGTGTGGCCCGAATAGCATCGGGTTGAGGGCAGAAGCGGCTCCAGGGTGAGCCGCTTCTGCGTATGCACCGATGAATCCGGCGGTCCGGCTACCCCCCAACTATATTCTGATTGATATGCATCAAGAGCGTGGCGGGAATCCGGGCTTCGGGTTTCATGTTAATCCACTGGACACCGCCATCCGTGGTTCGATAGAACGCGATAGTCGGCCCCCCACGGTCTGGTTGATAGTCGGCGAAGCCGACGGTCGGCGACACAAACTGCGCGGTGCCCAACACGGCGCCCTGGCGGGGCAGCCCCTGGGGGCCTCCAGCGTGCGCTGTCCATGAGTGTCCCCCATCTGCGCTCTGCCAGAGGGTGCCGGCCGGGTCCGTCGGCATGACACCCTGTGCCGATATTTCGGTGCCGGTCCAAATCCACCAATTCTTGGGATTCGGGGCATAAAATTGGGCCGACCCGGCCGCGGGAACAATCGCGATGAGACTCCAGTGCCTGCCGCTTGTGCTGGTTGTCCATACGGCAATGTGTCCCGAACTCATGCGAGTGAGCACGGCGCCGTCCTCACCGTGGTTCCAGAACTGGATTGCCCCCAACACGGGTTGGCCGCCAAGCGGAACGCGTGTCCACCCTCGGCCGAGATGGGTGGTGTAGAGACGGCCGTTCGAGGTGGTGAGCCACACCTGGGTCGGAGAGGACATCGCAACAGCACCTGCGCCAGGCACGCGGCCGAACAGCGGCTGCCATTGACGGCCGCCATTATGGGTGACGTAGACTTTGGCATGGGATCCCGTCTGAGACCCGGATTCTCCTAGCAGGAAGACACCGTCTTGAACGTTCGCCCAGGCGGTCTGCAACATTCCCGTGAAGAAGTTGGGCTTGTTCTTAGGCGTAATCGAAATTCCCGGGACCTTGGTCTCGGAGTAGTGCCAAGTGGATCCGCCGTCGCGGCTCATGGCGGTGTGCACCACCCCGTTAGCAGCCGCTCCCATATAAACCAGGTCTTCTAGACTCAAGGCCTGAAAGAATCCTAAACCCGTCCAGACTTTCACCGTCCCCATCCAGCGCCAGATGTGGCCGCCCGAGGTGGTCTCAAAGATGTGGGCTCCCGAGTCTCCGACACCGACGCCGTCCTTTGCATTCACCATGGTCCATTCGGACAAGTCTAACGGGTGCCACTTCCAGGATTTTCTTGGGATGGGCGCTGTCGTCGATGGGTGGGACAGCCGGTGGTGCGATCCCAACGAGCGCATGACCGCTGGCGCGCCAATCAGCACCGCCGCCAAACTGGCGGCAGCAATGGCAAACATCGGAATAGGACGCCGCCGTGCCGCAGACGCGGCGGTCAACCGGTCGTCCAAGCCCCGCCGGTCGAAGCGGATATTGGGTGGTTCCGGCATGGGCAATGCTTGAAAGCTTTGGCGCAATTCCTCGTCGCTCGGTTTCATCTCAATCCGCCTCCCACATCGCGCGAAGCCTTTGACGCGCCCGCATCAGCCGTCCTCGGACAGCACCGGGGGACAGCCCGAGATGGCGGGCAATCTGCTCGGTGGTCCAATCGTTGTAATAGAAGAGCCACAGGCATTCCCGGTCTGCGCGCGGCAACTTCAGCAAGGTATCGCGAAAGAGGGCCGGCAGCCAGACGGGGGTGTCAGATACCGCCATGTGCCCCGCATCCAAATCGACCCACTCCCGGCGCCGTCTTAACGTCGTCAACACTTGACGGCGCAAGGTGGTGTAAAGCCAGCCGGGGACGATGTCTCGGTCTGGGTGACGGCGGCAAAAGGTGTAAAGCCGGACGAAGGTTTCCTGCGTCACGTCTTGGGCCGCGTGATAATCTTGGGTCAAGACATAGGCATACGCCACCAAGGAGTCGGAGAATTGGTCAACCCATGGGTCCAGCCAATTTTCGCTGTCATGGTCCTTCTCCCGCACCCGGCCTCTCCTCCTGTCACTCTTCTAACCGCGGATATCCGTGGATTGTTAGAGGCATTGAGAATTTTTCTCTCTTCAGACGCGAGCGGTTCCCCCGTTCTGTGGGGGAACCGCTCTCAGGCACGCCCAGGTGATGGTTGGCCAGGTTAAAGATTAAAGACCACGGTGCGCAGTTCGGTCATTTCTTCCACCGCATAGCGGGGGCCTTCGCGACCGATGCCGCTCATGCGCACACCCCCGTAGGGCATAAGATCGGCGCGATAGGCAGAACTGTCATTAATGATGACGCCGCCGCATTCGATGGTGCGGGCAGCCTGCCAAGCCCGGCCCACATCGTTCGTAAAGACACCCGCTTGGAGTCCGTAGGCGCTGTCATTGAGACGCTCCAGGGCTTCCTCAAAGGTGTCGTAGGCGATAAGGCTGGCCACGGGTCCAAACACTTCTTGCTGGACCACTTTCATGTCAGGGCGCACATCTGTCAGCACGGTCGGGAGCACCACCGAGCCTCGCCGTTCGCCGCCGCCTAACAGCTGCGCTCCCTCGGCTAGCGCTTCGTCGACCCAGTCTTTGACGCGGGCGGCTTCGCCTTCAGTAATGAGTGGCCCAACGTCCACGGTCGGGTCAAGCGGGTCGCCCACCTTGAGCTTGGCGGTCTCGTCCAGAAAGGCGCGGCTGAACGCGTCGAAAATGGGCTGGTGGACAAAAATGCGCTGCACCGAGATGCAGAACTGGCCTGCGCTGCCGTAGGCCTTTTGGGCCAAGATGCGGGCCGCCGTTTTCCAGTCCGCATCCGAGTGCACGATGTTGCCCGAGTTGTTGCCCAGTTCCAGCACCACCTCTTTAAGGCCGGCGATGGCGCGAATATGCTCACCCACGGGAGGGCTTCCTGTGAACGTCACCATCCGGATGCCGGGGTGCTGCACCAGGTAGTCGCCAATTTCGCCACCCGGTCCGACGACCAGATTGAAGTAGCCGGGCGGCAGGCCAGCGGCCTCGAGCGTTTCCGCCAGCATCACGGCCGTGAGGGGAGTGGTCGTAGCGGGCTTCAGAATCACTGGGCAGCCGGCTGCGATGGCGGGACCGACTTTATGCACGACCAAGTTAATGGGGAAGTTGAAGGGCGCGATAGCCGCCACGACACCCTTCGGCACTCGCAGGGTGAAGCCCATACGGTTTTCTGAACCGGGGGCCGCATCGAACGGAATGGTTTCGCCATGGATGCGGCGGGCCTCTTCCGCGCTCAGGCTGAGCGTTTCGAGAGCACGGTTGACTTCTAGAGAGGCATCTTTCAGTGGTTTTCCGCCTTCTTGGGCAATCATACGGGCGAAGTCGCCGCGGTGCTCGCGGATTAATTCGGCTGTTCGCCGCAGAATGGCCGAGCGCTCGTGGGCAGGGATGGGCGTGCGGAAGGCCGATTGGGCTGCCGCCACCGCGTCATCAATCGCCGCTGGATTGGCAGCCGCGACGGTACGGAGGACGGCTCCCGTGTACTTGTTGGTCACCTCGATGCGGAAATCGGATTCTTGCCAGCGCCCATTAATATAGAGGCCGGTCGCAGAGTCTTGCAGGAGACGCATGTCCGTTCACTCCTTTCGGATAGCTCCCTATACAAGCCGGAAGCCGTTCGAGATAATCATAGGGAATTTCGCCCAGATTTTGTACCGTACAGGTAGCCGGTGGGGGCGTTCGTTCACGGGAATATGCAGGAAAGGGTGTGTTGGGGTGATTGTGGACTGCCACGCACATTATTTGTCGCCGGCGGTGAAGACGGCGGTGCGGGAGGGGCGGTGGCCAGGGCAGATTGCCTATGACGCGGCCTCGGACACCTTTCGGTTCCCCACATTCCGCTCGCGGCCGATCCCGCCCGGCATGTTGGACGCGGATCACCGCATCCGCCACCTCGACGAGATTGGGGTCGACCGGCAAATTTTA
>JAJZBJ010000170.1 GCA_021798975.1 Bacillota bacterium
CCTGTTGGGTGCGGGGTACTTTAGACGCTCCGTGCGGAGGCCCCCTACGCCACCCCTGAGATCATGCCAACTGGCCTCCTGAAACCTTGAATTCCACATAAGCTCATAAATTGTGTCCGTCAACCACACCGAATACCGATGTTCGACCGTCCACTGCTGATTGCAGGTGTTCTCCGCCGCCGGGTAAGCAGCCAGAATGGGGCGTCGCCGTTTCGCTTCATCACCACCCGCCACCTACACAGAGAGTGAAGAGTCCGGTATTTGAGCGCGATAGACAGGCAGGAAACACGACAACGAAAACCGTTACGTTCCATGTGGCCACCAGCACCAACGCCCTAGGAGAGTTTTCATAAAGTCGCAAACCCAAGATAGAAGCGCGTTTAAGGCCGCCGGTAATGGCGGCCTTGTAACACCAAAACCTACCAGATTCAATCTCAGACGATTTATTTGCCGGAATTCGCCGCAATCACTTGACTTTGGACGAACCGCCCCGAAACTCGGATGACTGACATTTCGTGCCAGTCACTTCCTGAGAAGGGGCCATGTCCTTATGCTACGACCCGGTATGATCGATGCTGATATCCGACGATTCATCGACGACATTTGCACCAACTGGCGCCCGGAATGGGGTGATCGGACCGCCTGGGCGCACGAATTGACGTGGAGTTATACGGCCGACATCGACCGCATGGTCGACCGCCTGCAAGATCGTTATGCGCGGCGGCGAGGCCGGCCGGCGTCCGACCCGGCGCGGATTCTGCGATTCCTGGGCTTGATGACGGTGCGGGAAGTCGCCAACCTAGTGGATGGGTTGCGCCATGTCCGGCAGAACCCGCTATTGGCCCGGCTCTGCGGCTGGCAAACCGCCGAGGCGATTCCGACGATTGGGACGATCTATGGTTTTCTGCGGCGTTTATACCCGGAGAGTCACCCACGGACGGGAGCCTGGCGTCGCCCATCGGGACGCCGATTAAAGCTGAAGCCGGGTCAAAAAATGCCCCCGCGCCGACCCGGCGCGGTCGAACGCGTGGCCCGTCGGGTAGCCCGGGAGGCCCAGCGTAGCAGTCGTCCGACTCGGCCCAGTGACGTCTGGGATCGCCTGCTCGGCACGACCGCGGTGGCCAGCGTGCACTATGGAGTGTTGCCCTCTGAATGGCATTTGGCGCCAGATGGCTCACCGATTGAGAGTGGGGCCCATTCATTCGGGACCAAACGCTGTGCGTGTCCTGGGAAGTCATGCCAATGCCAGCGATGGTTTAGCGATCCGACGGCCTTGCTCGGATGGGATAGCCATCGCCATCGATACTTCTTCGGATACATGCCATTGGCCATGGCTGTGGTCAATGGCATGCCCGACCAACCAAGCCATCCGTTACTGGTGAGCCTGGCGCTTCATCCGGGCAATCGCAACGATGCGGTCGCCTATCCCGATTTGTTGGTCAAAACCCAGCGGTTGTACGCGGTCGAAGACCCCACCATACGAATGACCCATATGGTGGGAGATGCCGCCTTTGATGTCAACGCGTTATGGACTTTCACCCGTAAACGGGGCGTAGTGCCCGCGTTTGCCCCGCCCGGTCCGGTCGAGCCGGCCCGAATCAGTCCGGCGGCGACCGCCGCCGGAATCACCCTGGACAAACAGAACCGTCCCCATTGTGGCGTCGATCGGGATCTTATTTGTCTGGGGCAACGACGCATGGGCGTCACCGTCTATGCCTGTCCTCTCCGGCAACGTCGGCATGAATCCTGTGAGACTCCCTGTGCCAAGGCCCGCCAAACCGTCACCGTGAATGACCGAGGCTCCCGCTATGCCGAGAGTGGCGTTCCCTACGGCACGCCCGCTTGGAACACGTTATACGCCGAACGAACTGGCGTCGAACGGGCCTTTAGCTTGTGGACGCAAAAAGGCATCAAGCGAGCCCGTCACCGCCGACCGTATCTATGGTTGGCTCGGTTAGCGATGGGCGCCATTGTCGCCCATCATCAGGCCTGGGCCCGCGTCGCTGCGGCCTAACGTGTGGTGGTAAAGGAGGTGAGATAGCCTACAATCGCATCAAACTGGCGACGATCGCAACCTGGGCGATCTCGGGCATCCTTTTGGACAAACTACAGACTGGATCTCGACCCCTAGACACCACTAAAGGCAGAGGGTTCACGGCCGAGACTTTATGAAAACTCTAGCGGTTACACGGAATCCCCGATGTCCCGCCACGACCATCCCATTCAGTGACAAGAACGGGAGTCGAGACGTGCGACCATATGCGCAACGAACCTTCACACCACGTTCCAGACCACCGACCCTTTTTGGGTGTTCTTAGCCTCCAGCATGGTCGCATCCGCTCGACGCAGGAGATCCCGCCAGGGCACCGCGGGATCCGCGGTTGACGCCACACCCATGGTGACACTGATCCGGGCGTTGTCTGTCTCGGGCAAAACAATATGCTGCACAGCATCCCGAACCCGTCGAGCCATGTCGGACGCAGCCTCACCTGGGGTATCTGGTAAGAGAATGACGAACTCGTCTCCGCCGGGCCGACACACGGGTCCACACGGACCAAAGACCTGTTGCAGGTGGTCCGCCAACCGCCGGAGCGCCTCATCGCCTACATCGTGACCCCAGACATCATTGAGCGGCTTGAGATTATCCATGTCACAGAACACGACGCTCTTTCGCCGGTTCGCCGTCTGCGGATCATCCATGAACGTGTCCATGAAGCGGCGGTTCCCACTGCCGGTTAAGGAATCGGTGTAGGACTTCCATTCCAACTCGAACACATAGCTGAGAAACTCCGCCATGGTGTCCAGCAACATCCGCTGACGGGGCGTGACCTCCACAGGGTCGGCGTCCATCCCACACAGCGTTCCGATAACCCGCCCATCACGCAGCACGAGCGGCACACCCACAAAGACCGTTGAACCCAACCGGTGGGTAGGAGGCAAAACGCTGGTTCGAGGGTTTTTGACGGTATCCGGAATCTCCACGTATTGCCGGTCCTCGATGACGACTCGGCAGTACGCCTCGGCCAGGGGTGAGCGGCTCGGTTCGACCAGCACTGCATTTCGGTTGCGACTAGCCACGATAACATTGGTCGTGCCATCGTTTACCGCCACAAAGAGTGTATTGATCCCGAGAAATTCCGACAAGACCGCCAACACCTTGTTTGCCTGTGCTTCCAGCGGTCGGGTCGCCAACACATGAAGAGGCGGGGACGCCAACATGAGAAACCACCCCTTTCTAAGAGAACGGCCTAACCGGGATAGAGAATGGGCTGTCGTGGCGTGATGGCCGGTATCAAAGACACTAACTAGTTCAGACGATACGCCATGTTCCCGTGGTCCGCAAGCGCGCCGCCCACCCGCAGGCCAGTATGCGTGCGACTGCCACCTGCTGGGCCGAGGCCCGTTGACGGGTGGCTATTCGACGGGCAGTGATGACGCGTACATGGTTCTAGATACGGTTCCTCAGACGAATCGTTTTCTGCCAGGGCCGCCTTCTTGTGGGTGTACTCTTGCAACGGGGCGAACAGCCACGCGCGCACAAAGCCGCCCCGGGGATTCGACGCGCCCGTTGCCATGATGCACTACACCCTCTGCAACAGATGCTTAAATTCCGCCGCCGGCACGGGCCTGCTAAAAAGATATCCCTGGGCTAGATCACAATTGAGTGCCTCTAAGAACTGGAATTGTTCGTTGGTTTCCACCCCTTCGGCGATAACCCCGAGATTCAGATTGCGAGCCAAGGCGATAATCGCGGTGACGATGTCGTTGTGGGTCGAATAGTCGCCGATAATCTCGCGCACAAACGACTGATCGATTTTCAAGTAGTCGATGGGCAACTTGTTTAGGTAACTTAGCGAGCTGTAGCCCGTGCCAAAATCATCAATCGCCATCTTGACCCCCAATCGCTTGAGGCGGTGAAAGGTTTCCATCGTTCGTTCGATATGCATCGTCGTGGATTCCGTAATTTCTATTTCCAGGTATTCAGGAGCCAAGCCAACCTGTGCCAAAGTCTCTTCCACCGTGGCAGTAAACGACGTGGCCTCAAACTGCGCGTACGAGACATTCACGGACACCGGAATCGGCGCAAACCCCTCCTCCTGCCACGCCCGACACTGAGCGCACGCTTCCCGGAGCACCCATGTGCCAATGCCCACGATTTGTCCAGTTTCCTCGGCCAAGGGAATAAACTCTCCCGGGGGAACCAGCCCACGCTCGGGATGCCTCCACCGAATGAGGGCCTCGGCACCGACTATGCGCTTCGTCTTCACATGGATTTTTGGCTGGAAATAGAGCGTAAAGTCTCCATTAACTAAGGCGTGCCGCATTTCCGTCTCTAGTTCGAGAGCATGCCGCGACCGTTGCGATTCCTGGAGATCGAACACATGAATGTGGTTACGCCCCTGCTTCTTGGCTTGGTACATGGCATAGTCTGCATGCTGGATTAGGGCTTCGGCCGTGATGCCGTGGTCTGGGGACACCGCAATGCCGATGCTCGCTGTGAGTTGAATCTCGTAATCGCGGACGCTAAACGGGTCCGTGAATCGCTCGACCACTTGGCGGGCAAACTGCACGGCCTCATCGCGCTGAGATTCGGTCAGTAAAAAGAGAAACTCGTCGCCTCCTAAGCGATAAATCCGTCGGGCGCTCCGACGAAGTGGGGCCAAACGTGCCGCCAACTGCTGCAACAGCACGTCACCAGCGCTGTGGCCCAACGAGTCGTTTACAATTTTGAACCGATCGACATCCAGAAAGAGGACCGCCACGTTGCGAGACATCAACGCCGCATCGCCGAGCAGTCCCTCAAGCTGCTTTATCAGAGCTGGTCGATTTTCGAGACCCGTTAGCGCATCGTGATATGCGAGGTGTTCCAACCGGTGCTGCAACCGCTTTTGCTCGGTGATATTCTTGCCGATGCAATGCACGCCGGCAACAGCACCGTTAAAGAGAATTGGGATCACGGTCACATGCAAATCGATCTGCCCGCCTTGGCGATCAATCATGGCCGTTTCATATTGAACGGTGTGTCCATTCAATACTTGGGAGTAGTGTTCAAATGTTTTCTGGCGTTCAGACTCGACGATAAAAGGGAGAAACGACCGCCCAATGAGCTCGTTGGCTTGGTAACCCATCAAGGTTTCCGTCGCGGGGTTGACATTCACAAAGTTGCCCTCGCGGTCAAAGGTCAGCACAGCGTCCACGTTGTCGACGAATAGCGACTGATATCGCAATTCGCTTTCGGTCAGTCGATGGTCGAATCGGCTCAACGACATCGCTTCGCGGACCGTCCCGACAATTCCTACGATGTCGCCCGTCGCATGGAATTTTGGGACCAGCGTAAATACCACATCGCGGCGCATGCCCTGTTTGGTCAGAATCGTCGCATCAAACGACACCACGTGGCCCATTCCAGCCTTCGCGAGAGATTCCTCCCCCAACGCTCGAACCTCGGGAGACAATAGGAGGGGAAGCGATACCTGCTGGAGTTCAGCGGACAGGTACCCCGTCAGGGATTCCATGGTTCCTTCACACGTGCGTAGGGTGCCCGGTCTGTCCAACTCGAACGCAATGTCTGCGTGGGTCTTAACCACCCCAAGATCCGACAGCCGCTCCGCGACTTTTTGTAGCGCACGGCGCTTGCCGCGCCATAAATGCAAACGTTCCGGCTGAGATTTCATGACCCACTCCCCCAAGGCCGTTTGTGTGGCGCATTCGCGCCCCCGTGTAATACGACATGGAAGACGTGATTTATGAATCGCAATATACCTATTATAGACCACCTCAACCGGAAACACCCATCATAGGTCTCTTTTGCGCTCGAGGCGGGCTTGGAAGGTCAGCACCAGGGCGGAGTGCCCGCGAGGATTGTTAGACATCCCGGCGTGACATGGCGCCATATCCGCGGCATGCGGGAGGCCTATTAGAAACGCGTGATGGCCTGGTCGAAGGCGGATCAGAGTCGGTCATGCCCTGCCCTATAC
>JAJZBJ010000171.1 GCA_021798975.1 Bacillota bacterium
GTTCGGACGCCGCTCATTTTTTCTCCGCGCTTGAGCGAGGTCACCGAAGCCGAGGTTTGGCTGAAGCCGGAGCACTTTCAGTTGACGGGATCGTTTAAACTACGGGGCGCCTACAACAAGATGGCGCAGTTGGGAGACGGCGCACGCACTCGGGGGGTCATCTCCGCGTCGGCGGGGAATCACGCCCAAGGGGTCGCGCTGGCAGCCAAACTACTTGGCTTGTCAGCGCTCTTGGTGACCCCAGTCAATACGCCTGAGACCAAGCTGGCCGGGATTCGCCAGTATGGGGCCGAGGTCCTGCAGTTCGGTGCCAACTACGATGAAGCAGAGACTGAAGCGTATCGACTGGCCGCAACAAGCGGACGCCTCTTTGTCCACGCCTTCGAAGATCCGGCCATCGTGGCAGGTCAAGGCACGGTGGGGCTCGAGATGCTCCAAGATCAGCCCGGCCTGAATGTGCTGGTGGTCCCAGCCGGCGGGGGCGGGCTCATTACCGGCATCGGGGTGGCTGCGCGGGCGGTGTCGCCGGATGCCGCCGTGGTTGGTGTGCAAAGCGAGGCGTCGCCCGCCTGGTACAGCGCCTGGCAAGCGGGCCGCGTGGTGGACGTGGAATACCGGGACACCTGGGCGGAGGGGCTCTTGGGCGCCATTGGCGCCGCCAACTTGGTGCTGGCCCAAAGAGTGGTAGACCGCTTTGCTCTAGTCTCGGAAGATGACATTAAAGAGGCGATGCGGTGGGCTTTGGACGTCCACCACTGGGTGCTGGAAGGTTCCGGCGCCGTCGGCCTGGCTTATGTGCTGAAGCACGGACGAGAGGAATGGGCCGGCCAGCGGGTTGGGGTGGTGCTGACCGGTGGCAACCTCGATACCCGGCGCCTGCAGGAACTGCTCAGTCGCTAAGCTTGAGCCCAGATGAGGATGCGGCGTTTGATGAACAGCGAGCCGCGGACCAATTCCTGGGGGGCGTCCCCCTGAGCCAAGAAGGCCAGGGCGGAACGCCCCTCGGGGCTTCCTGGGGACACGGGCGAGAGCCACTCCTGAAAGGCCATGGGTTCTTCGGTCAATTGGATGGCGATATGGTGAAATCCGGCCGACACCAAACCCTGGTACCACTCGTCTGGGCTCCAGGCTTCGTGGTGGGAGGGATCGCGGAGCTGTTCCAGATGGTTGAGCCAATGCTTGCCCCCAAGACTGGCCGTCATATCGGAAATTCCGAGACGCCCGCCGGGCTTTAAGACGCGCCGCGCCTCGCCAAGAAATGCGGGGATGCGGCGGAAGTGGTGGGCAGCGCGGCGACAGGCCGCCAGGTCTTGGCTAGCATCCTCGAACGGGAGGCATTCTGCATCCGCCAAGGCGGTCTGGATAACCAGTCCGTGCTGGGCGGCCTGCGTTTCCACCTCCTTCAGCATTTCCGGGGTAATGTCCAGGGCGGTGACGATAACCCCGTGTTCGGCCAAACGAAGCGCCGTGTGTCCGCCCCCCGTTGCGATATCGACCGCCCGCTGACCTTTTTGGGGATTCAGCCCGTCAATAAGCCAAGCCAAGTCCTGGCCTTTCGCATGACGTTCGCTGGTTACGTAGTCCCGGTGATGGCGGCCAAAAAATGTACGTGGGTCTTCCGGATGAGACATGGACAACACCTCCTGATAAAGTTCTCTTTTAGCTTACGGTACTTGGCGACTCCCCAACATGAGAAGGATTTCACCATAAACATGAAGAAACCTCACTTTATGGCGTACTCATGGACAATGCGTGATTTCGAACTATTGTTGGCGCTTCACCAGGAGGGCTCTCTGCGTGCGGCTTCTAAGAGGGTCGGCTGCACGCCGTCCGCCCTGTCGCATCGGCTCGGGGAGCTGGAAAGCCGTCTGGGGCGGCGGTTGACCACGCGCCGGGGCCGGCTCGTCCTAACGCCGGAAGCCGAGGCGCTGATCCCCCACCTTGAGGCGATTTTCGCGGAGTTGAGGCTGGTAAATCGGGAGTGGCTGCCGATAGCGGAGCCGCGGCGGGTCGGGCTGTCGCAATTGTTTTTGGACGGCCCCTATTTGGATGCCCTGGGTGATATGGCTGCCATGGATGGTCCGCCCTGGGAATTTCGATCCGGACATTCTCACGAGGTAGAGGAGTGGGTTGAACGGGGGCAAGTGGACCTGGGCTTGGTGCGGTTGGAGCGTCGACGGCCGCATCTGTTCTATCAGATGGTCGACCAGGACAAACTGGTGGCGGTCGCCAGGAAAGATATGACGCTTCCCGATGACCCGGCGGCGTGGCCGTGGGTGCTGTTTTCCCCGCGGATGGGACACGGGCTGTCGGTAACCCGGGCGTTAAAGGAGGCAGGGCTCCACATTGAACCGCGGGTGGTGGTGGATTCCCTGCCGGTGGCGGAGTCTCTCGTGATGGCGGGACATGTGTCGGTGTTGCCTTGGTCGATGGCAGGGACTGCTATCGCTGCCGGGACGTTGGCGGAGGCGGCGCTGCCCCATGTGATTTGGTCCCCGCGTTTGAGTGCTCTGGTGTCCCAATCTCCGCCGCCGGCTTGGGGACAAACGCTGCTGCGCGCCATTCGGCGCCGTTTGCAGTCCGGGGACGGCTCGGCCGTTAACGGCGGGGATGTCGATCCAAGAAGTCGAGGATAGTTTGGTTGGTAATCTCGGACTCCTCAATGTGGGGCAGGTGGCCGCAATGTTCGATGATGAGCAGTTCGCTGTCGGCCAGTGCGTGATCCAAGGCGCGTCCATAGGCTGCCGGTACGATCTGATCCTCCCGTCCCCAAATGAGGAGAGTGGGCATGGTCAGACGGCCTAGATCCAGATGGGGATCCGGTCCGATTTCGCCTTCGTCTAAGTAGCGGGCAAAGGACGCACGGCCGCGGTTCAGTTCCCGGGCGTCGTCCAACGTACGGTACGGCGTTCGCGCCTTGTACCGCGCGGGATCATAGACGAGTCCTGCGGTGTAGCCGGA
Organism: Bacillota bacterium; assembly: GCA_021798975.1. GTDB lineage: Bacteria > Bacillota > Sulfobacillia > Sulfobacillales > Sulfobacillaceae > Sulfobacillus_B. Next base: position 2,962 of record JAJZBJ010000171.1, read on the forward strand.
CTGCGGCAAGGTCAGAGGATTAATCACCGGCACATCGGGGAGATGCAGACCGACCGAATCTAGGATAACCAACGCTTCGATGCGCTCGGGATGCAGTGACGCCATCGATAGGGACACCCGGCCCCCCATGGAGTTTCCGCCTAGGACGACGGACTCCAAATGAATCGCATCCAGCCATTGAAACAGAACAGGGCCGATGTCCGGCATGCGGGATATCGACTGAAACCAGTCGGAGCGGCCGAACCCAGGCATGTCCGGTGCCAGCACCCGGTATCCGCGATCGCTGAGATGGGTGAGTTGGGCTAAGAAGGCGCGTCCGGTCCCGCCGCCGCCGTGCAAAAGGACTACCGGACGACCATCACCGGCTTCGTACCAGTGCAGGGTTTGACCGTTAAGAGTTACGCTGTCGTCGATCACGTGCATTCTGTCGTCCCCTTCCGGGGACTATTGTAGCAGAGTTCAGCGAGACGGAGGCCAGGGCTCCTCGGTCAGCAGGTGTTGGTTTAGGGACCGCGATTTGGCTTGGATTTCCTCCCGCGTAAACAATCCTTTTTCGACCAGCAGGTCGAAAATCACGGCTAGGGACAGGCCGTAGCGGTACAGGGTATGGTTGAGATCGGCGTCCTTGTCAGTGAACGGTGTGCGGCTTGACATGTAGCACCTCGCTGTTCCATCGTTTACTCAAGTATGCCAATTTCTTCACGTGGCTAAACAGGCAGGAGGGACGTCAGTGCAGGTGAAGAAACTCGGTGAGCGCGGCATTATTTCCATGATCCATCGGATGCAGTCCAGCCCGCCGCCGGGATTCGTGGGAATTGGCGATGATGCCGCGGTGCTGCCCGGGAATACCGCCGGATGGGTGGTTAGTCAGGACATGTTGGTGGAAGAGATACACTTTCGCTGGGATTGGGCTACGCCGGACCAAGTCGGCAGCAAGGCGGCGCAGGTCAACTTGAGTGATATAGCCGCCATGGGGGGGCGGCCGGTCGCGGCTTTGACGAGTCTGGCGGTTCCAGCTAGTACATCGTCGGAAGTGCTGGAATCGCTCTACCGGGGCATGACGCGGGCTTTCGATCCGCTGGGCGTCGTCATTCTCGGGGGGGACACGGTCGGAGCGGTGGATCGTTTGGTTCTGGACGTGGTCATCCTGGGGGTTCCGGCGGACGGTGGCCCGGTGTTCCGTCGCGGCGCCCGACCCGGCGATCGCCTGCTAGTGTCCGGGCGCTTGGGCGCCAGCTACGCCGGATACATGCTCTTAAGCCACGGACATGTGTGGCCAGGGGAGAACGTTGATGACCGGAGTGTACTTACGGCCCATTTGGAACCCGAGGCCCGCACCCGACTTGGGCAGGCCGCAGCTCCTTGGGTGCATGCCATGACCGACGTGAGCGATGGTCTGGCGGCGGAAGTGGGCGAATTGACGCAGTTCGGGGCTGTGGGCGTGGATGTCCGCTTGGACCGCTTGCCGGTGTGTCGTGCGACCCAGGCGGTCGCCGCTCGGTATGGCACGGACTCGTGGGAATGGGCCCTGTTTGGCGGGGAAGATTACGAACTTTTGATGGCGGTGCCGCCCTCCCATGTCGAGCAGGTGATGCGAGCGGGGCGGGAGATGGGTGTCGCGATTACCGATATCGGCGTCTTCACCGATGCGGGCCGAACCCGCTGGCTGGATGGCGAGGATGAACGGACGTTGGATGGAGACCGAGCCTTTGACCATTTTTCGCGCTGAACGAACACTGTCCAGTTGGGACGATACACGGGCTCTGGCCGGCTTGCTGGCCAAAGTTTTGGCGAGCGGCGGGGTGCTCTTGCTGGAGGGCCCGCTCGGGGTCGGGAAGACCGCGTTGACGAAGGCGTTTTGCGCCGAGTTGGGGGTGACCGATGACGTGACCTCCCCGACCTTTGATTTGTTGCACCGATATGATGCCCCGCAGGTTGCCATTTATCATGTGGATGGCTACCGAATCGAGGATCCGCGGGAGTGGGAGGTGCTCGACCTGCCAGCGCCTGGAGAGCCGCACATCATTGTGGTGGGCGAGTGGAGCCGGGCTTTGGCACCGCTGTACCCCCAGCACGTGGAGGTTCGCATGGCGTTTACGCCTGATGGCGAGCGGATGGTCCAGGTCGAGGGGGCGGGTGAAGCGTTGTCTCGGCGAATTTACGAGGGATGGGAGCGGATGGGGTGGGCTTTAAAGTCATAGGATGGGACGCCTCGAGTCCTATTCTCACGGTCGGCTATACGGAAGACGGCCGCATGTTGGCGGAGCGGTCGGCCCGTTTGCCGCGCCAGGCGGGATCGCAGCTGACGGCGTGGATTGACGAGCAAGTGCGCGAGTTCGGCCGGCCTGATGCCATTGCGGTGGGGATTGGGCCCGGGTCCTTTACCGGCGTGCGGGTTGCGGTAACCGCCGCCAAGGCATTGGCGTGGAGCTGGCGCGTCCCGGTCAAAGGGGTCTCGTCGTTGGCGGCCTGGGCCCGCCGCCGAGAGCCGGGTCAACGCGTCCTGGTCACCAGTGAGCGGCGCGGACCAGCCTTGTATCTCGGCTATTACTGGGTCGGAGCGTCTGGACCCGAGCCTTTGATGCTGGACACGGCCGTGTCCGGCGTACTGCCGGACGGGTTTCCCATCACGGAGGACGCGTGGGTGCTCGGCCCGGCGGCAGAAGATGCGGAGCTGCGAGCTCGCTTAGGAGCTCGGCTTCGGCCTGCACTAGACGGCCTCTCCGGCATAGATATAGCAATACAGGGCTGGCACGCGTTACAATGGGGGCAGGCCGATGACCCGCTGTTGCTGGCACCCGCCTACCTGCGGCCGCCTGCTATCACGGCCGCCAAATGAGGTGACGCATGGCACTTCCGAATCAGCCGGACGAAGAAGTTCTGGTGCGCGACATGTATCTCTCGGATTTGGATGCGGTGATGGGAATCGAAGCAGCCTCGTTTCCGACGCCG
>JAJZBJ010000013.1 GCA_021798975.1 Bacillota bacterium
CCGCTTTCGTGCACATATCGGAGTTGGCCCACATTCCTGCGCAGTATCTGGCGCTGTTGTTAAAGGTGGTGGGGATCTCTTACATCACCGTGTTTGTAGCCCAATTGGCTCAGGACTCAGGGGAAGCGGGGACCGGTATGCGGGTTGAGCTGGCTGGAAAGATTGTCATCTTGGTGCTCGCCATTCCGCTTATTGCCAGTATCACGGAGACCGTGCTGCGGTTAATTCCATCATGAGGCGGGCGTGGCCAGACAGGAGGCGGGGTCGGATGAAGCGCATGATCATGCCACTGGTCGTGCTGGGTATCATGGCGGTGCCTGCGTTTGCGCATGCCGCCAGCGTTCCCCACCTGGTGCAGCAGCAAATCCAATCGCTAAACACCTCAGGGCTGGAATCGAGCCTCAATCAGATGATCGCGCGGTCCGGAGGACCGCCGCTTCCGACGGTGGGACAAATCGTCCACAGCGTGCTCAATAAGCAGGCGCCATTCGACCCAGGACAGCTCTTGAAAAAGCTGGTGGCCGCCGTTCTGGGCGATTTGACGGTGGAAGGGCGGGTTCTCGGCATCATCTTTTTGCTCACCGTGTTGGCGGCCCTGTTGTCCCGACTGACGGAGACGGTGCAAGACGGGGACAAGAGCGGGCTGGTATCGATTTCCCAAATGGTAGTGGTTTCGGCGCTGATTCTGGTGGCCCTCCACTCATTCGCCGTGGCGGTCGGAACGGTACAGGGTCTGGTCGGCAATTTGGTGCATTTCATGGAGTCCCTCATTCCGCTGTTGATGGTGCTGATGGCGGGCAGCGGTGCCGTGGCATCGGCCGGAATTTTCCACCCCTTGATGCTGCTGGTAACCAATTTGGTGGCGGTGCTGACTAAGCGGTGGGTACTGCCGCTGGTATTGATGGCGACGTTGGTGGAACTGGTGTCGTTGTGGCTGCCCAAGTTCTCGCTGAAAACCTTGGGCGGGCTGCTCCGGCAGGTGGGGCTCACATTGTTGGGAGGGCTGATGACGCTGTTCCTCGGCGTGATGGCTGTAGAGGGGGCGGCCGGGTCGGTTGCCGATGGTGTGACGCTGCGGACGGGGAAATTTCTCGCCAACACCTTCGTGCCGGTTATCGGCAAGATGTTCTCCGATGCCATGGAAGCGGTGTTGGGCTCCTCCCTGTTGTTGAAGAACGCGGTCTCCGTCTTTGGAGCGCTCGGCATCATCCTGCTGGTCGCGTTTCCCTTGGCCAAATTGTTCGCCATGATGGTGCTCTACCGGGTCGGGGCGGCGGCGTCGGAGCCATTAGGCGTCTCCGGGGTGGGCGAAGCCTTGAATCTCATGGCGACCGCCCTGGGGTGGCTGATGGCGGTGGCCGGTGCTGTAGCCCTCATGTTCTTCCTCGTGGTCACCGTGGTGGTCGGTACCACCAATGGGGTGCAACTCTAGTGGCCTCCATCGGCGACTGGGTTCGCGTCCTAATCGTGGTCGCTCTGCTGGGCAATCTGGTGGAGTTTGTGCTGCCCAAGGGCGATATCAAGCGTTACGGGGGCCTGGTGGTGGGATTGGTCATCTTGGCCGTGATCGTGAATCCCTTGTGGACCTGGCTCCATCAGGTGCATCGCGAGATGACGTTGGAGCCAGTGTCGTGGACCAACACATCAAGTGGATTTCAGGAGGTGGTGCAGAGCGAGGAGTTGCATCAAGCCGAGGCGATTGTGCTGAGTATGCCCAAGATTACCGGCTGTCGGTTGACGATGGGCGCCGATGGCCTGGTGGATGCTTCCGTACAGGCGCAAGCCGGGCTTGGGCGTGCCACGGTGCTCCATTATGTGCGGGCCGCGCTACACGTTACGATGGCGCAAGTGCCGCCCGTGCGCCTCATGTTGTCAAGCAACCAATCCGCAAACGGATAGGAGGATTATATGCCGTCAGGATACCGGGAGTGGTGGAACAAATTCGTACAGCAGGACCGGCGGGGACTTGTCCGGCTCGTCGTTATTGGTGCGGTGGGTGTGCTGCTGCTGGGGTTCGGAGGGTTCGGCATCCCGCGTCCTTCGCCGCCCGCCGCGAAACCGACGACCGCCGGTGCCCAGGGACACAGTCCATTGGAGACGCAGGAGCGGCAAATCGCAGCGCAAGTCGAGCAAATTCTGCAGGAGATACCCGGAGTCGCGCGGGTGTCGGTAGCCGTGACCCTGACCCGGAGCATTCAATCCCAGTACGTGGATAGTTCGGGGGCTGGCAATGGCACCCAGCCGGTGGTGGTCACGACCAACAGCGGCCAGATGGTGGTGCCGTTCGACCAGATCGGGCCGTCGGTTGGGGGCGTCGTGGTGGTAGCGGCGGCAGCTAAAAAGCCGTGGGTTCGGTCGGAAATCGCTCAAGCAGTGCAAACCCTGCTGCAAATTCAGCCCTATCAGGTGTTGGTGCTTCCGAATTAGAAGCTATTTACGAGGAGGAGTCATGATGAAGCGACCGCAAGTGATTCGTTTTGCCGCCTTTGTCACGGTACTGGCGGTACTGTTGGGGTACGTAGTCTATCATCGGACCGGCCCGGAGTCTACGGTGAGCGCAGGCATAACGACCAAAGCCAAAATGAACACCACCCAGTTGGAGAACTACTTTGTCAACTTCCGCATGAACCGGGACCAACTGATGAGCAAGGAAATCGCCACGTTGCAGAATCTCATCAAGAGCCCCACCATTTCGAAGGCCGCCAAGGACCAGGCAGCCCGCACAATGGTGGAGGATACTCAGGAACTGAAGAGTGAGACGCGTATCGAAGGTTTGTTGGCCGGCCGTGGATTCCCCCTGGCAGCCGCGACCGTCACGAAGAACGAGGTGGTTGTCATGGTCGGGGCGAAGAACTTGTCCAGCCGCCAAGTAGCGCAGATTGCGGATACCGCCACGACCGTCACGGGATTGGCACCGCAAGATGTTGTGATTCTGCCCAAGTCCTAACGAGGGTGTCGGGGGGCGGGTTGCCGTCCCCCTAGACATCTCCCCCTGGTTGTGGTCTATTAAACAGTGGAAGAAAAGGGGGTACCTCGATGTTCAAGAAAATCCTGGTGGCCAACCGGGGCGAGATTGCAATCCGTGTCATGCGGGCCGCCAAGGAGCTCGGGATTCAGACAGTGGCGGTGTACTCCGATGCGGATAAGGATGCGCCGCATGTTCAATACGCGGACGAGGCCTTCCCAATTGGCCCTGCGCAGTCCAGTCTTAGCTATTTACATATACCCAACATTATTAATGCCGCGATCCACACCGGGGCCGAAGCGATTCACCCCGGATATGGATTTTTGTCGGAAAATGACCATTTTGCTCGCGTGTGCGAGACTTGGGGACTAGTTTTTATTGGCCCGCCGGCGGACGCCATTCAAAAGATGGGCATTAAGGCGGATGCGCGCCAACTGATGCACGCGGCCGGGGTACCCGTGGTGCCCGGTACCGAGGGCACGGTGTCCGACGTCGAGGAAGCGCGCCGGGTCGCCGATCAGATCGGCTATCCCGTGTTGGTGAAGGCCTCCTTCGGAGGCGGCGGCCGTGGAATCCGCATTGTAGAAGACGCGGATGGATTGGCCGAAGCCCTGGAGCGTGCCAGCCGGGAGGCCAAATCGGCGTTCGGGCAGGGCGATGTGTATTTGGAGAAGTACCTGATTAACCCTCGACACATCGAGATTCAGGTGTTGGCCGACAAGCATGGCCATGTCGTCAGCCTCGGGGAGCGCGAGAGCTCTCTGCAGCGGCGCCGGCAAAAGGTCTTGGAAGAAGCGCCTTCGGCGGCCATGACGCCGGAGATTCGCGAGCGCATGAGCGAGGCCGCTCGTCGGGCAGCGGAGGCTGTCCACTACGAGAGTGCCGGGACATTGGAATTTTTGCTGGATCAATCCGGAAACTTTTACTTCATGGAGATGAACACCCGGGTTCAGGTGGAGCATCCTTGCACGGAACTGGTCACCGGGGTCGACATCGTCAAGGAACAGATTCGGGTGGCGGCTGGGTTACCGCTCTCCATCAAGCAAGAGGACATCGCCATGCGCGGTTGGAGTATTGAGTGCCGGATTAACGCCGAGGACCCGGACACGCAGTTTCGACCCAGTCCCGGTGCGGTGACAGCATGGCGCGAACCGGGCGGCCCCTGGGTGCGCGTCGATGCAGCGGCGCAGGAAGGATACACCGTGCAGCCGTATTACGATTCGCTGCTGGCCAAGCTGGTCACGTGGGGCCGCGATCGCGAGGAAGCCATCCAGCGGATGAGCCGTGCTTTGTCCGAGTTCCATGTGGAGGGAGTGAAAACCACCATTGGCATGCACCAGCAGTTGATGGAGGACGAGGCATTCCAACGAGGGGACATTCACATCAACTTCCTGGCGGAGCGGTTTAAGGGGGCATAAAGGAGGCAACCTGAATGGAAGATGGTGGTCAGGGGCCCGGCAGCGCCCCGGCGCTGCCCAGCATTCACATCGCCAACGAGGTCATCGGTGTCATTGCCGGCCTTGCCGCTGCCGAAGTCGCGGGTGTGGCTGAATTAAGCGGGGGCTTGGCTTCGGGGTTGGGCGAGATGCTGGGGAGGAAACCGAGCAATCGCGGCGTCAGGGTAGATGTGGAGGGACGGGACGTGGATCTCGCCCTACATATAGTGATGCGTTACGGCGTGAGGATTCCCGAGGTCGCCCAAAAGGTCCAGCAGCATGTTAAAGAGCAGGTGGAATCGGCGACCGGGCTTACGGTGAGAACCTGCGACATTCATATCCAAGGTGTTGCGTTTGAGTCGCAGGAGGGTTCCGATGGTCGGCCGGAAGCCTGACCACCGGGCAACCGCAATGAAGGGAGGATAGACTATGGCACGGCATCACGCGCGAGAACTTGCCTTGAAGATCCTATTCCAGCACGATGTAGCGCCTACGGATCTTCCGGCGGTGTTGGATCGCACCCTGAGCGGCGCCTCACCTCAAGACGGAAGCTATGCCCGACAACTTGTGGAGGGTACTGTCAACGACCGCGAGCAGTTGGATGGCCAAATCTCGGAGGCGGCCAAGGACTGGCGGATTCAGCGGATGCCGCCGATTGACCGCAATATCCTCCGACTCGCCTGTTATGAGATAGCCCATCAGCGGGATGTGCCGATTTCGGTGATTATCGATGAGGCGGTGGAGCTCGCCCAGTCCTACAGCACCGACGAAGCCAAACGCTTTGTCAACGGAGTATTGGGTACCATCGCCGAGAAGTTGCGCCCGGAGGGTGATACCGATCGGCACGAAAGCTGAGGAGTGGGCGCTGGGTGTCGACACCAGCGCCTACACGACCTCGGTGGCCCTGGTCTCGACCGGCGGCACCGTACATCAGCAGCGGCGCGTATTGCCGGTGCCTATGGGCGCCCGCGGGCTTAGGCCCAGCGAGGCGCTGTTTTTGCACACCCAGTTTCTGCCCGAGTTGCTGGAGGCCCTGTGGGGTGCTACAGGACGGCTCCCGCTCTCGGCGGTTGGCGTATCTGTGGCCCCCCGGCCCGATCCCGATTCCTATTTGCCCCCCTTCCTGGCGGGGGAGGCGCTAGCGCGCGGAATTGCGGCGGTGGAAGGACTTCCGGTTCTGCGCACCACGCATCAAGAGGGCCACATTCGGGCTGGAATCGCGGGTTCTGGTCTTCGCCCGAAAGCGGATTTTTGGGCGCTGCATGTGTCCGGCGGCACCACCGAACTGGTTCATGTGCGCATGGCCGCGGAGGGTTGGCAGGTGAGGATGGCGGGGGGGACCGACGATCTCTACGCGGGCCAATTTGTGGACCGGATCGGGGTGCTTTTGGGTGCCTCCTTCCCGGCTGGTCCGGAACTGGACCAAATGGCTGAGGCGCAAGATGACTTGGTGCGTCTGCCATGGACGAAGCCCCGGCAAATCGACGGCCTGTGGCGGATCAGCTTCTCTGGTCCCGAGAGCGCGGCCGAGCGGGCTCTGGCCGGCGGCGCCGCCGCCGGTCCCCTGGCGCGTGGGGTCATGGAATCCATCGGTAAGACGCTCTCAGGATTGGTGGCGGCAGTGGCCGCCGGGGGCGATCTCCTGGTCGTCGGCGGAGTGGCGGCCAACACCCATTTGCGACGGGTGCTCGGCACCCGCCTAAGCAATTGGCGCGTGTGGTTCGCCGATCCGGGGTGGAGTCGGGATAATGCGATCGGGGTGGCGTACTTGGCCTTGGACCGGTTCGCCGTCGAGAGAGGAGAATAGCATGGCAGCCATCATACTGGATGGAAAAGAGTTGGCACGCCGCATGCGTGCTGAGCTTCAGGAGCAGGTCGCCGCGCATGCCAGCCAAGACGGCAAGCGGCCGGGCCTAGCGGTGGTGTTGGTGGGATCGGATCCGGCCTCGGAAATCTATGTCCGTAATAAAGGAAAGGCGGCACGGGCCGTGGGCATGGAGTCGGTGGAGAGGCGGCTTCCGGAATCCAGCACCACCAACGAGGTGCTGGGGGTTGTCGACGAGCTGAATCGAGATCCAGCGGTGCACGGTATTCTGGTGCAGCTGCCCCTCCCGGCAGGCATCGACCGGGAACGGGTGATTCAGGCGATACATCCCGCTAAAGACGTTGACGGGCTGAGTCCCCTCAGCCAGGGCGCGTTGGTGAAAGGGCTTCCCGGTCTAAGACCCTGCACGCCATCCGGAGTGATGGACCTCTTGCGGCATTATCAGGTACCTTTGCAGGGGCAGCGCGCCGTAGTGATTGGTCGAAGCGAGTTGGTGGGGTTGCCGCAGGCGCTCTTGCTTATCGAGGCGAATGCGACAGTGACTGTGGTGCACTCCAAAACCCGTGACGCACGGGAGATCGTCCGCCAGGCCGACATTGTAGTGGCGGCCGCGGGGCACCCTCGCCTGGTGCGCGGGGATTGGATCAAGCCCGGGGCCGCCGTCGTAGACGTGGGCATTCACCGTACCGACGCCGGCATTATCGGGGATGTCGCCGCCGACGAGGTGCAAGACCATGCCGGGTATGTATCGCCGGTTCCGGGCGGGGTCGGCCCGATGACCATCGCGGAACTGCTGAAAAATACCTGGACAGCGTTTCTGGGTGAGGCGATGCGGGCATGATGCCGGCGGCGCTGACCGTGAGCGAACTGGTGGCGGGGATTCGCCGGGTGGTGGAAGGGGTTTCCGAATGGCAGCACGTGTGGGTTGCGGGGGAGCTCAGCGGGGTGCGCCACCACAGTTCTGGACATTGGTATTTTACCGTGAAGGATGAGGGTGCCCAAATGCGGGCGGTCATGTTTCGGCGGGATGCGCAATTGTTGCGGGAGCCGCTCAAGGACGGCATGGCGGTGCTGGCGTACGGCCGGGTCGGGGTCTTCGAACGGGACGGCCAGACGCAGCTCTATGTCTCAATGGTGCGCGATATGGGGCGGGGCTCGCAAGACTTGCAACTGGAGCAGCTAAAGCAGCGCTTGTATGCGGAGGGGCTGTTCTCGCGCCCTAAGCGGGCACTGCCGATGGTGCCGCGCGCGGTTGGTGTGGTGACATCGCCGACCGGGGCGGCCCGACACGATATTGAAACCGTGATTCAACGGCGCTATCCCGGGATGCCTGTCCACCTGTTCCCGGTGGTGGTGCAGGGACGGGAAGCGCCCCGGAGCATCGTTGACGCCCTGATGCGGATCCCCCCTGGCAGCGTTGACGTGGTGATTATCGGTCGCGGCGGCGGAGCCAAGGAAGATCTAGCTGCTTTTAACGACGAATGGGTGGTTCGGGCCGTGTTTGCGACACCGGTGCCGGTCATTTCGGCTGTAGGGCACGAAATCGATACCACCCTGGTGGACCTCGTGGCGGACATGCGGGCTGCCACGCCGTCGGCGGCCGCGGAGCTTGCGGTTCCGGAATTGCAGCAACTCTTAGACTGGCATACCCACTTGGGCGAACGGCTGCGATCGGCGATGCGCCAGCGGTTCTTGTGGGAGCGCAACCGGCTCAACGGGTGGGTGGCGCATGGGCTGTTGGCCCACCCAGATACCCTGTTCCGCGAGTACCACCACCAACTCGACCGGCTGGACGAGCGCAGCGAGCGCGCGTTCGAGCGAGTCCTGGTCGCGCTGCGGCACCGTTACGACCGGGTCGCTGGGAGCCTCGCCTTGCTAAACCCGGACCTTCCCCTGGAGCAAGGCTACGCGTACGTGACCAGCCGGGACGGTCAACTGGTCACGCGGGATGCGGTACAATGGGACCAAACATACCAGGTGCACTGGCACGACGGCAGTCTGTGGGTGGCACCTCGGCATCAGGAGAGTGGAGACGGCGGTGTCTGAGGACGCAGGATTGGAGCAATATGAGGCCATTATGGCGCGCTTGGAGGAAATCGTGAAGCTGTTGGAAGCGGGCCGGGCACCGCTCGGGGAGAGCTTGGCCCTCTATCAAGAGGCCCAAAGTCTGAGCCGGCGGGCCGACGAGCTATTGCGGCGGGCCGAGCTGGCGGTCGATCAGCCTGCATCGGCCGAGAGCGCGGGGGAACGCTGAGTGGATGTGCAACAATGGATGAATCGGGCTCGTCAGCAAATTGAGAGCTGGATTCAGCAGAGTGTGGAATCATGGCAGGCCGCAAGCGGATCGGTGGAAGAGGCCATGGCCTACTCGGTCAACGCGGGCGGCAAGCGTCTGCGGCCCCAGTTGGTGGTGGCGGCGTCGGAGTACGTGGGGATTGACCCGGAGCGGGTGCGGGATGCGGCGGTCGCAGTGGAGTATCTGCACACCTATTCGCTAATCCATGATGACCTGCCAGCGATGGATAACGATGATATGCGCCGTGGTCGCCCCACCTCGCACAAGGTATTCGGCGAAGCCATGGCGATTTTGGCCGGCGATGCATTGTTGACAGAGGCGTTCGTGCTGATGTCGCGCCTTGATGCGGCGGGGTTCTCGCCATGGGGGGTGGTTCGGGCGACGAATCAGTTGGCCAAAGCGGCGGGTCGGCAGGGACTCGTGCGCGGGCAAGTGCAGGACCTCGCGGGTGAACACCAAGAGTTGTCGGTAGAGGCTTTGTCCGACATCCACCGCAACAAGACCGCTGTGTTGTTCGAGGCCTGTCTGAGTATCCCGGCGCTGTTGGCTGAGGACGAGGGTCAAGCCAAAGTGCTGTCGAGGTTTGGCCGTCACTTCGGGTTGGCTTTTCAAATGGTGGATGATATTTTGAATGTAGTCGGAGACGCGCGCCAATTGGGCAAAGCCACTGGCACCGATGCAGGTCTGGGCAAGGCGACCTATCCGCGTTTGTTGGGGATGGAGGGAGCGCGGCAACTGTTGGGCGACCATGTTCGAGATGCTAAACACGGCTTGGACCCGAACAAGGCCCAAGTTCTCGAGGGACTTTTGACGTTCGCTGTGGAACGGACCTGGTAAGAAGGGGAGAGCGCATGGCCGGTGTTTTGGAAGGGGTTCAGTCCCCCAAAGATTTTCGTCACTTTTCACTGTCTCAATTGGAGGCTCTGGCTCAGGAGCTGCGCCAGACCATATTGGCGACAACCGCGAAGACCGGCGGACACGTCGGAGCCAGTCTTGGGGCAGTCGAGTTAATTTTGGCATTGCACTATGTGTATGACACGCCCACGGATCGCCTGGTGTTTGACATTGGGCATCAGGCTTATGCCCACAAGTTATTGAGCGGGCGGCAAGAAGGATTCCCAACCATCCGCCAGCTGAATGGGCTGTCCGGGTTCCTTAAGCGGCACGAGAGTGAGTTTGACGTATGGGAAGCCGGGCATGCCGGGACCTCGCTGTCGGGCGCCGTGGGCATGGCCGTAGCGCGCGACCTTCAGCGCGCGTCCTATGATGTCGCGGCTGTTATCGGGGATGGAGCACTGACAGCGGGCATGGCCTGGGAAGCCCTGAACCAGTTGGGGCACCTCAAGACCCGCATGGTCATCGTGGTTAACGACAACTCCATGTCTATCGCGCCCAATGTCGGCGCACTATCCCGGTATTTGACCGACCTGCGGACGGCGCCGGGGTATCTGCGCATGAAGCAGGATATCGAAGGGATATTGGAGTCGCTGCCTGTCTTGGGGGGGCCGTTGCGCCGCGCCGGTGAACGGATCAAAGACGTGTTGCACCACGCGGTGCTCCCCGGCAACGTGTTTGAGGAGCTCGGGTTCAAGTACTTTGGGCCCATTGACGGACATGATTTGGGGAGCTTGGTCCCGGTGCTTCGCAGCGCCCGTGAGTATGATGGTCCGGTGATTCTGCACGTGATTACCCAGAAAGGGCGGGGTTACCGGCCGGCCGAGGAGCGTCCGGTACAGTTCCATGGTCCGGGCCCGTTCGAGATTGAATCGGGCAAAATGATCAAAAAGGCCGGGCCGCCCACCTACAGTCAGGTATTCAGTCAGACCCTGGTGGAACTGGCGGCGGAGCGCTCGGACATTGTCGCCATCACCGCGGCGATGCCGGACGGCACCAAGTTGGATTACTTCCAGACGCGCTTCCCCGACCGGTATTTCGATGTGGGAATTGCGGAACAGCATGCCGCGACGTTTGCGGCGGGACTTGCCGTAGCCGGATTGAGACCGGTCTTCGCGGTCTACAGCACCTTCTTGCAGCGTGCCTACGACCAACTTATCCATGACGTGTGCCATCAAAACCTGCCGGTGTTGTTTGCCGTGGACCGGGCGGGTTTGGTCGGCGGAGATGGCGCAACCCACCAAGGGGTGTATGATCTGGCTTTTCTGCGCACGGTCCCCAATATCGAGATTGTGATGGGTAAGGACGAGCGGGAGCTCAAGGAACTAATTCGGATGGCGGTCGAGCGTCCCGGCCCTGTGGCGGTGCGGTATCCGCGCGGCGCAGGCCGCGGTCTGCCGTTGGAGGAGGCTGGGGAGCCCATTCCCTGGGGGAAGGCCGAATGGATACACCAGGGCCGGGACCTAACGATCATCGCGCTGGGGCCCATGGTCTATCATGCCCTTGAGGTGCGGGAGAAGCTGGCCACCCTCGGATTTGATGTTGGGGTGGTGAACGCCCGCTTCGTGAAACCGCTGGATGAGCAGATGTTGGAGGCGGTGGCCCAGTCCACCGGTGCCGTGATGACGTTGGAGGAGCACGCGCTGGCGGGTGGATTCGGCTCGGCCGTGGCGGAATGGGCGAACACCCGGGGAATCACCACGCCGATCCGACTGGAAGGCTTGCCGGATGTATTCATCGACCACGGGCCCACAGACTATTATTTGGACCTCTATGGCTTATCCGTGGAAGCTTTAAGCCGCAAGGCCGAAGAGTGGTTGGGCCGGCGGACGCCTGCGTCCGGCCGGTGAGCCCCGTGAAGCGGCGTTTGGACGTCTTCTTGGTGGAGAGCGGACTCGTGTCTACCCGAAGCCGCGCGCAAGGGTTGATTATGGCCAAGCAGGTTGAGGTCAATGGACGTGTCGAGACCAAGAGCGGGTTTGCGGTGGAAGACGGCGACCAGGTGAGGGTGCTGGAGACTCTGCCGTACGTGAGCCGCGGGGGACTCAAGCTTCAGCGGGCGCTAGACGTGTTCCAGGTCAACCCACAGGGCTGGTTGGTGGCCGATATCGGGGCGTCGACCGGGGGCTTTACCGACTGTTGGCTGAAATCCGGCGCGGCCCACGTGTATGCAGTCGACGTCGGATACGGGCAACTGGATTGGGCCCTTCGCCAGGACCCACGGGTCACCGTGCTGGAGAGAACGAACGCGCGGTATCTGACTGCCGAGGTGCTGGGGCTGGAGCAGGCCTTGGACGGAGCCTCCATAGACGCATCCTTCATTGGGTTGAAACTATTGCTGGCCCCGCTCGTCCCGCTTCTCGGTCCGGAGGGTGTGGTGTTGGCCTTGGTCAAGCCGCAATTTGAGGCCGGACCGGGGAAGGTTGGCAAAGGCGGAGTCGTGCGCGATCCGGCCGTTCATGCTGAGGTGTTGGCGCGGGTCATGGCGGAAGCCGGGGCTTTGGGGTATGGGATGCGGGGGTTGACATGGTCGCCCATCCGCGGTCCGGAAGGCAATATCGAATTTCTTATGTATTTGAGCATAGACGGCAGCGTCCAGGCCGAGATTGATGTGGAGACAGTCGTGCAAGGGGCCTGGCAAATGGGGGAGTCGAATGGCTGACATTTTGGTGTGGCCCAACCCGGAAAAAGATCAAGTCCGCGGCTTAGTGCTAAGAATGAACGAATGGCTTTCGGCTCAAGGCGTGAATCTCATTATGCCGGATGACTTGGCTGACGCCGTCGGGCTGCCAGACGCCGGTCGCTACTGGGACGACTTGACCAAGATGGAATTCGCGTGCACGGTGGTGTTGGGCGGCGACGGCACGCTGCTTCGCGCCGCCAAGCAGCTCGCCCCGTTGAATGTCCCCATATTGGGCGTGAATCTCGGCCACCTGGGCTTTCTCACCGAGGTGGAAGTGCCGGAACTCTACGCTTCACTGGCCGCCGTACTGCGCGGCGAGTATGTGTTGGACCGGCGCCACCTGCTCCGTGCCCGCGTGATTCGTGACGGACAGACTCTGGCGGAATTTGAGGCCATGAATGACGTGGTCGTGGCGAAAGGACCGTTCGCCCGGCTTATCCATTTGGAAACGTTTGTCGACAGCGCCTATGTGGCGACGTACCCGGCCGACGGATTGATTATCGCCACGCCCACCGGGTCAACGGCCTATTCCTTGTCGGCGGGAGGGCCTATTTTGACACCGGATTTAGATGTCATGGTACTCACCCCTATCTGCCCGCATTCGTTTTTTGACCGTTCCATCGTGTTGAGCCGTCAGCAGGAGGTCCGCATCCGTATCCGCACCATCCATCGCGACACCTTGGTGACCATAGACGGCCAAGAGGTCCATCCCCTGGAGGACGGCGACGAAGTGGTTGTGGTGGCATCCCCGACGAGCATTCACCTCATCCGGCGTCCTGGATGGAGCTTCTTTCACGTGTTGCGCGGTTGGCGGAAGGGTCATTAACTCCGAGGCGGGGTGGCGTATGATTGCCGAACTGAAGATCGAAAATTTTGCCCTCTTTAGGAAGACACGACTGGACTTGGCTCCGGGTCTCAATGTCCTGACGGGCGAGTCGGGATCCGGCAAGTCACTGGTCTTGGAGAGCCTGGCAGCTCTCTTTGGCGCGCGGTTGTCTCCGGAACGGATTGGACCTTGGGGTGACAGTCTTACCATTCGCGCTGCCCTCGAGTGGGCGCCAGATGACACCCGCTGGTCGCACCTGGAACCATACGGGATCGAGCCGGATTCGGTGCTCATTGTAGAGCGGCAGGCATCCCGAGACGGCCGGTCGTCCTACCGGGTACAAGGGCAACTAGTGCCCAGTCAATCGGTGCGGGCTATCGGCGAGGACCTGATGGAGTATGTGGGGCAGAACCAGATAGGGCGGGCAGCCCGGCCGCAATACATCCTAGACTGGGTGGACCATTATGGGCATCTGGAACTCCAACGCCAGGCGGTCGCCGAACGCTTTCGTGCCTGGCGGGAGGCGGAGCAGCATGTGCGAGAGCTGGACGCCCTGTCGGCAACCCCTGAGGGATTGGCGGACAAGCGCGCGATTGCAGCCGAATTAGACGCGCTGGATCTTCGCCCGGACGAGGACGAGGCCCTATCGCAGGAACTAGCCAAGCTCAGGGCTGGACGCCTCCTCATCGAGACGAGTCAGGCCCTGTATCAGGCCTTGGAGGGTACGGATTACCAGGCGGGCCTTCTTGCTGGGTTGGATGAGGCCCTAAAGCTGGCCGAACATCTCGCGCGCTATGACGCGTCGCTCGAGGACCTGGTGCGCGGTGTGCAGAGCGCGGTGGACGCCATGACGGAGGCCCGCGGAGCGGTGTCGGTTTGGATGGCCAACCTCGACCTTGACCCGCGCCGCTTGGAGGAACTGGAAACCCGGGCGGATGTACTGAGCCGTGTGAAGCGGCGGCATGGTCCGGAACTTGAGGACGTGCTAGCTTTCATGGAGACCCTCAAACAAGAGATTGAGCAGCTGGACAACTTGGGGTGGGAGCGGGAGCGCGCTCAACGCCGTGCTGAAGAGGCGCACCAACAGTATCTGGAGGCGGCGGGAACATTAACCCAGGCGCGGTCGGCCCTGCTGAGCGGGGCCGGCGACGCACTATCGCTGGCCATCCGCGAGATGGAAATGCCGACCGGGGCGGTCCGTATTGAACGCCGCGTCGGCGAGGCAGCAGCGCATGGAATGGACGTGCTAGAAGTGCTGTTCTCAGCCAACCAGGGGCAGTCCTTGAAGCCATTGGCCAAGGTGGCCTCGGGAGGAGAACTGGCGCGGGTAGCCCTGGCACTGGCGGTGGTGGGCCAATCCGATGACGGGATTGTCTACGTGTTTGACGAGGTAGACCAGGGCCTGGGCGGCGCCAGCGCCGACCGCGTGGGGCAGTTGCTGAAAACGCTGGGCCACAGAACCCAGGTGCTGGCGGTGAGCCATCAGCCCGTGGTGGCGGCTCGTGCGGACCATCATGTGGCCGTGCAGAAGACGTTGGACGCCCACCTTAGCCGGTCAGACGCGACCGTCCTCGAGGGTGACGCCCGTGTGCGGGAAGTCGCCCGGATGTTGAGCGGCACCCACGACACGGTTGCGCTAAACCACGCACGGAGCCTCCTAGGAGGGCGGAGCGGTGGATAGCGGCATGGAACGGCGGGTACTGATTTCTAGTCTGCCCATTGGTACCGGCCACGATATCGCGGCTCGCGCCATGGCCGAAGCGTTTGCGGTCCGCGGGGCCTCTGTGGATTTTTCGCATCATTTGGTGGCCAATGTCCGCCTGCAGACCCGTCTTTATTTCATCGGCATCCGCTTTTTGCCGCGAGTATACGGTCCGTTGTTTCGTCTCGGCGACCGGGCGGAGTCGTTCTGGAGGAGCCATCGATCCACCTGGCGGCAGGCGGGTCGTGACGTGCTGTCTAAGGTATACGAGTCTCACCGGCCGGATATCGTCATCGCCACCCATCCTTTTGCCCTAACAGCCTGGTCGTGGGTGAAGGAGCGGCATCCGGACTTGAAGCTGATCGGTGTGTTAACCGATTTGTCGGTGCATCAATATTGGTATGAACCGGTTGCCGACGCGTATTCCGTATGGATGCCCGAACAAGTGGACGATCTGGCCCGCCTCGGGTTTCCTCGCGAGAAGGTATGGCCGGTAGGCATCCCCATCCGGGCTTCGTTCAACCAGCCGAATCCCCTTTTCGGCCAACTCCGCCATGGTCCTATCGTCTTGTTGGGCGGCGGGTTGGGCATGGGACCCTACGTGCGTATTTTGCGCCAGTTGGCCGAGCTTCCATACCCGGTTCTGGCGATTTGCGGACATAACGAACAGTTGCGGTGGCGTCTGGACGAACACCGCTGGCCGGAACGGGTGCACGTCGTGGGTTATGTGGAACACATGCCATCTCTATTGAAAAACGCACGGCTTGTGGTGGGAAAACCCGGCGGAGTGACCGCGGCCGAAGTGTGCCAGTCGCACGTGCCGTGGATTGTGACTCACTGGATTGCGGGGCAGGAGGAAGCGAACCGGGATCGGTTGGTTATGCATGATTTGGCCGTTCGTGGTGACAATAACTTGCAGGAATTAACGAGAGAGTTAACCAATGCTGCATCGACGCGGCGGCAGCAGATGATTGCGAGCCAGCAGGAATGGGCCAGGCCGCGTGCTGCAGAGGATTTGGTCGACCGGATCTTGCGTTTGTAAAGTTTTTGCTGTGGCGCCAAGCCGTATGCCGGTACCAGTGCGAAAACACCGCAAGGCGGCGGACAGTTTCCTAGCCTGTAATCACCTACCTTTGTTCCCGGGAATGAATCCCTTCTTGTTTCGGGGAGGTTAAGACCGAGGACAAAGGAGGTGAGCGCGTGAAGAAGCCACAGGTCAAAAAAGTCGCAGGTGCAGTGGCGGCCGTGGCTATTATGACGGCCGGAACCACAACGCCGGCATCCCGCATTTTTAATTTCCCCCAACGTCTCGAGGTCTCTGAAGGGCAGGACGTGCTTGTCAATTGGTCCCGATTTTTGCCGGTGGCTGTCCGGAACGGAACCAGCCAGCCGGTCATGGTCAAGGACGCGGGCGGCATTGACTTCCAGGCTCCTCACGCCGGTCATTATCTATTGCGGTTACGTCTATTTGGCTGGTTCCCCTGGCGGGGGGTGCCCGTCGATGTCACCAAACCGGTCTATGTCGTGCCCGGCGGCGAGTCCATGGGCGTCGTCGTGCGGACACGCGGACTGGTTGTCACACACTTTGTCCCGGTGCGGTTAGCCGATCGCGTGGTGGAGCCGGCGGCGGACGCCGGGGTTGAAAGAGGCGACGTCATCGCTCGTGTCGATGGTAGGCCGGCTACTGGCGTGGGTGTGCTGGAACAACGGATTAATGTGGATGGGGCGCGCCACCGGCCCGTGTCCCTGCGGATTGTCGGGCGCCGGACGGAACGCGATCTGCTGGTTGAACCGGTCTGGTCGCCGCGGGCACATCAGTTCCTGCTGGGTCTGGATGTGCAGGACCGCACCAGCGGAGTGGGAACCCTCAGCTTCTATAATCCGCTCACGCAGCAGTACGCGGCGTTGGGCCACAGTATGACGGATGGTCTGACCCGCCGTCCTGTCGGTGTGGCGGCCGGGCGTGCGACGGGAGCGGATATTGTGGGCTTGGTGCCGGCCACGGATACCCAGCCGGGACAAAAGGTCGGGGTGTTGGCTGGCCCGACCAACATTTCGGGTACGGTGGCCGACAATGGGGTTTTGGGGATTGTCGGACATCTGGATCATCCCCCGGTGTGGGGCCCGCAAAGGGAGGTTCCGATTGCACTGCCGGACCAGGTGCGCCCCGGACCCGCCACCATTATCACGGTGCTACACGGTCAGATACCGGAGACATTTCATATCGAGATTCTTAAAGCCGCCCAACAATACGCGCCCAATGTGAAGGGCCTTTTGTTTCGAGTCAGCGACCCGAGTCTCTTGGCCAAGACCGGGGGCATTGTGCAGGGCATGAGCGGTAGTCCGATTTTACAGAACGGACGGTTGATTGGGGCGGTGACGCACGTGCTGGTGAATCGGCCGACGCTCGGATTTGGCTGTTATGCCTATTGGATGGAGCGGCAGGCCAGTTTCCGACATGCGGGTTCCACGACGTGAGAAAGGCCCCCGCGGGGGCCTTTCAGTTTTGTTCGACAGCAGAAGGAATTCCCCTCACATACAGAGAATCGTTCGTCAAAATCCCCTATCTTCCCGAATCTTCGGCCGACGTGCGAAAGCAGGGAAAGGTAAGGATTTCCATAGGTTTCCGGACTGCGCCGGCGGACCGGGAGCTTCTGGGACCCGCTCATGAATGTCGAAACGTGTCGACGCGCGACGGGTATTGCTCAAGGCCATCCCAAATAGATAGCAGGAAATCATAGAAAATCGGAGAAGTGATGTAACGACAAGCGAAATGCCAAATATTTACGGCAGGGGGCTACAACATTGGCGATTAAGGTTTTGATTGCGGACGACAACCGCGAATTTTGTGAACTTCTCAAAGAGGCGGTCCGGCAGGAAGACGGTCTCGAAGTCATGGGCGCGGCCAATCATGGAATGGAGGTTCTGGAGTTTCTGAGCCGCCAGATCCCGGACGTGATTGTGCTCGACATTATCATGCCGCATCTGGATGGCATTGGCGTTTTGGAGCGGATGAACCAAATGGAGTGGGAACGTCGTCCCAAAGTGGTGGTTCTGACGGCGTTTGGACAGGAGACGATGACCCAAAAGGCGCTGGAATTGGGGGCGGACTATTATATCCTGAAGCCTTTCAATCTGAATGTGCTGGCCTCGCGGATTAAGCAGTTGGCGGGTGCGCCGACCCAAGATCGCAAGCCGACGCTCCCATCCGGCAAGCTGGCGTTGGTGCCGGTGAAGCATTTGGACGTCGAAGTGACCAACATGATTCACGAGATCGGCATCCCCGCGCACATCAAGGGCTATTTGTACCTCCGGGAAGCGATTCTAATGGTCATCAACCGCGTGGACCTGCTGAGCGGTGTCACCAAGGAGCTCTACCCCGCCATTGCCAGCAAGTACAAGACGACTCCCAGCCGCGTAGAGCGTGCTATCCGCCATGCCATCGAAGTGGCTTGGTCGCGTGGCAATGTTGACGTCATTAACGGAATTTTCGGTCACACTGTCAATCGGGATCGGGGCAAGCCCACCAATTCGGAATTCATCGCCATGGTAGCCGACAAACTGCGCATGCAGATGAAAGCCAGCTAACACCAAAGGGGCCCGTGAGGGCCCCTTTCTTTATGCCGATGCATCGGTTTGGTAGTCGCCGGGCTGGGTGTGATCCCGGCCGTTAGAGACTCGCGCTGCATTCAATATCAGGCTCAGCACAATGGTGACGACGAGATTCACCACCAGCGCCCAGAGACCGGCATAACCGATGATGTGCGGGGAGAGCGCATAGAAGGACGACGAGAACCCGACTTGGTATTCCATCCAAGTTCCTGCCGTCATTCCGAGAGCCCACCCGATGAGAAGGCCAGTGCGGTGAAACCATCGGGTATAGACGCCACCCACAATCATGGGCACGGTTTGCAAGATCCAGACCCCGCCCAGAGTTTGCAGGTATAAGGAGAACTGGAGTGGGATGCCGACCACGAAAATCAGGGCGCCCAACATCACCAGCAACGACACCAGCTTTGCTACGCGGGTCTGGGAGGCCGGCGTGGTCCGCGGTACCCAGTACTCCGTATAGATGTTGCGGGTAAATAGGTTGGCTGCTGCGATGGCCATCACTGAGGCCGGTACCAGGGCTCCGATGAGGATGGCGGCGAAGGCTACACCGACGAACCACGGTGAGAACTCCTTGAGAAAGAGCAGCGGCACCGCCAAATTGTTGTTTCCATTCACGTTGATGTGGGCAGCCAGCGCCATGAATCCCAAGAGGGCGATGCCGCCCAAGAGCAGGGAGTAGAGGGGAAGAAAGGCGGCGTTTCGGCGCACCGTGTCCCGGGATCGCGAGGCCATCACACCGGTCATCGCATGCGGATAGAAGAACAGGGCCACGGCCGATCCTAGTGCCAGCGTAGCATAGGCCGTGTAGAGCTTGGGCGAGAGGAGTATCGAGGCGGGTTTGGCCCCGTGCTGCAGGATGGTGTTGGCGGTGTGGAAGATATGTCCGAATCCTCCTAAGGCCCCCGGAATGATGATGAGTGCCGCGACAATCGTGATGTAAATCAGTGTGTCTTTGACGACCGCGACCATCGCTGGTGCCCGCAGTCCGTTCAAGTAGGTGTACGCGGCGAGAATGGCAAATGCCACCACGAGCGGAATATAGCCCGAAAAGCCCAGCGCCTGAAGGATAGTCTGCATCCCGACTAGTTGCAGCGCGATGTAGGGCATGGTCGCCAGGATGCCCGAGATGGCGACGGCCAACGCTAGCCCGCGGCTGTCGAAACGTCCTTTCACGAAATCAGCGGCGGTCACATACCCCTTGGCCTTGGCCACCGACCAGAATCGGGGCAGCACCACGAAGATGAAGGGATACACGACAATCGTATACGGTACGGCGAAGAATGCCAACGCGCCGGCCCCGAACGCCAAGGCGGGCACGGCAATGAACGTGTAGGCGGTGTAGAGATCCCCGCCTAATAGGAACCAGGTGAAGAAGGTTCCGAACTTGCGGCCCGCCAAAGCCCACTCGTCAATGCTGTCTGATGCGGGTCGGCGCCAGCGGGCGGCGTAGAAGCCAATTACCGTCACTAATGCGAACAGGATGACGAAGACCGTCACGGTGGTCGCATTCACGGGCAACCCTCCTTTCTTCTCCCAGGGTCAACGGACCAAATAGTAGACCAGAATGGTCAGTAGTCCGGTCACAATGACCCAAGCCAACTGGTACCAATAGAAGAACGGCAACCCTCCTACGGCGGGAGACATGGAATTGTAGATTTGCGGGAACAAGGTGGCCAAGAACGGGGCCAGTAGCACCAAATACCACCACCGGCGCCGCCCCGGGTCTGTCGAGGGCACCTGCTTGGACATGGTTCGACCGCCTTTCCGGTAAAGTGCATCCCGCCCGGAGGCCGGACGCTACTAACATCTATGCGGGAAGCGGGTCGGACTGACTGGTTAATGGAGCCAGAAAGCTTCGCCTGCTGCAGTCGGGCGGCGCATGGTACGGCACCGCATGTGGGATGCTGACGGCGATGGCTCACAGAGCTTAAGACCCGACACAATTCCCAATCGTCTGCCGAAAAAACCGGACATTTACCTGGATGGATGGTTGTGCCATGATGTGTGAGGGAACTGGAGGATGGTCTTCCCGACATCAGAGAAGGGAGTGACTCTCGCTATACGCGAGGCATTCATGAACATATTTGACGAGATGGAGAAGTACGGACACGAGGAAGTTGTGTTCTGGTATGACAAAACCACTGGTTTGAAGGCGATTGTCGGCATTCATGACACGACCTTGGGACCGGCTCTCGGCGGATGTCGCATGTGGCCCTACAATTCTGAGGATGAAGCCATCACGGACGTTTTGCGCCTGTCGCGCGGCATGACCTATAAAAACGCCGCCATGGGATTGGATCTGGGTGGGGGCAAGTCGGTTATCTGGGCGGACAGCCGAACGGACAAAAATGAGGCGCTTTTGCGCGCGTTCGGGCGCCTGATTGAAAGTTTAGGGGGACGCTATATTACGGCGGAAGACGTCGGTATCAATGCTGACGACATGGCAACGGTGGCCCGCGAGACCCGCTTCGTCGGAGGTCTCAAGGAAACGAGTGGCGACCCATCGCCCGCTACGGCCGTGGGGGTCCTCGAGGGCATGAAGGCTGCGGCTCAAATGGTGTACGGTAGCTCGAGCCTCAAGGGCAAGCATGTGGCCATTCAAGGCATGGGTCACGTCGGGTCGATTTTAGCCGGCTTGCTGAAGGAAGAAGGGGCTCGATTGAGCGTGACCGACATTCACCCCGAGGAGAGTCGGGCGCGCGCCGAAGAACTGGGCGCAGCCTGGGTTGAGCCCGACGCCATCTATGGGGTCGAGGCGGACATTTTTGCCCCCTGTGCCCTAGGGGCTATTTTGAACGATGACACGATTCCGCAGTTGAAGGTGAAAATTGTGGCGGGCTCCGCCAACAACCAGTTGAAAGAACCGCGCCACGGATTGGACCTCATGCGTCGCAACATCGTCTATGTCCCGGATTACGTGATTAACGGGGGCGGTGTGGTCAACGTGGCCGACGAATTCCAGCAAGGCGGATACCATCACGATCGTGCCTACAGCCGGGTGCGGCAGATCGGGCGGCAGGTGGGCGAGATTTTGAACCGCTCAGCGCAAGAGAGCATTCCCTCGCAGGAGGCCGCAGACCAGTTGGCGGAAAATCGGATCCACACGCTCGGACGTATCCAGTCGACCTACCTGCCTGAGTAGTTTCCGGTCTCTCAAGAAAGGATTTTCCCCGGAGGATGCCGAAGCATGTCGGTATCCTCCGCTTTAATTTAAAGGAGAATGCGATTGGACGGTGTGAACCAGGTATCCGTAGAGGAAATGGAACAGCTCATCTGCCAACTTCCCGCGGTCCTTAAGTGCGCCATTTCGGTCAATGACTGGGGCGCGGTCGAAGAAATTCATGTGCTCACGAGTGTGGAGCGGGCGCCGAAGCAAGTCGTGCGCGACGTGGAGAGCGCCCTCTTGGCGCAATGGAATTTGCGCGTGGACCACAAACGGGTGTCAGTGGCGCAGATTGTCACGGACGAGCCCCGCGAGTCGTCACAGGCGGCGACGCGTCGCTTAAAAATTTTTGAATACCATATCGACACTGATGCGCTGAACCACACCGCCTACACGCGCGTTACCCTGCAATGGGGGGACGATGAGAGCGAACGGGTGCAGGGGGAGTGGAGCGGGCGGTACATGCCCAGCCAATACTTTCAGGTCATGGCTTGGGCGGCCGTGGAAGCGGTTAACCAAGTGCCCAACCTCCCGGCCCCGGTGGTACTGGCCGAAATCCGGCGCGCGACCCTAGCCAACCGCTCAGTGGTGCTCGTGGGACTGACGCAGTTCGATGAACGGCGTCGAGAGAGTCTTTTGATTGGCGCCGCGGAAGAGCGTGGTGACGGTCCCGGGGCTAGTGTCCGAGCGGTGTTGGATGCGGTAAACCGCAAGCTCAGCGGATCCAAGCCCCTGGGGCTGCGGGAGATGGGAGGGGTGTCATGAGCCGTCGAGGCATCGAGGTTCCGCCACGAAATGGCGCTGCGTCGGTCCGGGTGCCTGGCACGAGCAACAAGAAACCATCGGGCGTGCTCAGCCCGCGGCACACGTCGGCGCAGGAGCCCCTCTATCATGAGTGGATCGAGACCGCTGTACCCTTGGAGTTTTCCTTTGAGGATGGAACCGCCATCCAGGGGGTACTGCAGGCCTACGATACCTACAGTTTGCACGTCACCATGAGTGGCACGCAGATGGTGGTATTTAAACAGTCGCTGCGCTGGATTAAGCCGGCCTAGTTTGATGTTGAACCATGGCCAGGTAGTCTTTGACCGTGAGGGTCAACGGCAGGCTGAGAAGCCAAGCTCGAACGTCGGCTGCCGTTCCCTGTTTGATGAGACGTTGCATTATTGCCCCCTCCTTAAGCCCTGGTCATGAACCGGGGCCTTTTCGTGGTAGTCTATGTGCCAGAGGGGGCAGATATCCGTGGAGGAGCAGCGTGGACCATCATCGGTGGCCTTTCAAGGCCGGGTGTTGACGGTGCGGGTGGATCCCGTCACCGCCAAGGGAGGACCCAGCACGCGAGAAGTCGTCGAGCGTCCGCGCGCCGCAGCTGTCGTCGCGGAACGGGAGGACGGACGGCTGGTGATTGTGCGGCAGTTTCGATGGGCGGTGTCCTCATACCTGGACGAGCTGCCGGCTGGGTTGATTGACCCGGGAGAAGAGCCGTTGGCGGCCGCCCAGCGGGAACTGGCAGAGGAAACGGGATACCGGGCCCGTCTCTGGACGCCGTTGTTCGAATACTACGCCAGTCCAGGCTACAGCACGGAGCGCATCGCGTTATTTTCGGCCCGCGGACTTACGGCCGGGGTGCGTAACTTAGATCCCGATGAAGACATTCTGGTAACAGCCTGGACGCGCGGAGAAGCGGCTCAGCATCTGGCCGCCGGTCGAATCGAAAATGGCATCCTGCTGATAGGCGTGTTGTGGTGGCTCTACGGACGCTCACCCCAGGTCTAGGCATAGCCAGGCCTTCATAGACTCCACCAGGGGGTGGAGCGCGTGATCACGGCACCCGGAAACCATTTGCAGGAACATTTTGGGCGCTACACAACGCAACTCTATCTTGCCATGACCGCGGTGCTGGTGGGCATTCTGTTCGGCATGTTGGCGGTCGGCACACTAACCGCCGGGGATAAGTTGTCGCTCTTGGCCTATATCCGGCACTTTCTTGATGTCGAGGCGGCCAGACCGACATACCGGCATGTGTTCAAACCGGCGCTGGCGGAAAATTTGAAGACGATTGGACTCCTCTATCTCCTGGGCGTGTCCGTGGCTGGGATGCCTCTGGTGCTGTTGCTGGTGTTCTTTCGGGGGTTCGTGCTCGGATTTGCGGCGGCCTTTCTGGTGAGCAGCATGCACTGGCAGGGCGCCGGTGTGGGCCTGGCAACCATGGGGCTCGCGAACGCTTTTATATTGCCCGCCATCATTCTCGCATCCGCAGTGGCCTTGGGTTTCTCATGGGATCTTATCTCGCCCCGGATGCGCAAGGATGGTGCCCCGCTCGGCAAAAGCTTCGCCTTCTTTACGGGACTGGTTATTGTGATGGCGCTGGTCACCTTCGTGGGTACGGCCTTGGAGTGCTTTGCAGGGCCATTTTTACTGCACGTCTTTAGCGTCTGGGGTATTTAGTTTTGTACCGCCGGGTGTGTTTTGCTACTCTTAGGCGAAGAGAGAATTCACCGCATGGAAGGGGACAGGCCATGATGGCGCTGGTACGAGTGGGGGCCGTGTTCGCTTTCCTCGCGGTGGCGTTGGGCGCATTTGGCGCCCATGCCCTGAGATCCCGCCTGGGCGAGGATAAGCTCAAAATCTACCAGACCGGGGTGCTGTACCACTTGGTACACGCTGTGGCTGCGGTGGCCCTCGGAATGTTGACGGCTATCCGCCCACACCTCCATCTGGTGGCCGACGGCGGCTGGTGTTTGCTTCTCGGGGTCGTTCTCTTCTCGGGAAGTTTGTACCTCATGGCAGCAGACCGCCTGAGAGGGCGATGGGGAATGGTTACGCCGCTGGGAGGGCTGTTTCTGCTGGCGGGATGGATATTGGTGGCGCTGGGGGCATAGGATCCGCGGCGCGGATGGAGGAGACTCGTCATGGACATGGGACTCATCCGGCAGATGCTCGGATTGCCGGAGTTGTTGGATGTGCCGAACGCCTTGGTCATTGAGCCGCACCCGGACGACAACGAAGTCGGGGCCGGCGCTACGGTGAAGCTCTTGACGGACCGGAACATTCCGGTGGCGTACCTAACGGTGACAGACGGACGGTTGGGAAGTGACGATCCGGGCATGACCCCCGAAGAAATGATTCGGATCCGGATGGGAGAGCGCCAACGGGTGAATCAGCTGCTAGGCGTGCAGAATAGCTACAACCTGGGATTCGAGGACGGCGGAGACTGGACCGAGTCGGTGCTGATGCAAGTCTTAGTGCCCCTGATTCGGCAGTTCCGTCCGGCATTGGTCATGACCGTGGACCCATGGACCCCTTATGAGGCACATCCGGATCACGTCAAGACCGGCCGCGCCGTGGCGTCGTCCTTGATTTATTGCAGCAACGGCATTTACCTCAAGGGCCAGGGGGAGCCGTGGACAGTGCCGCAGGTGGCCTTCTACGGCTCGGCCTACCCCAACACGTACGTCGACGTCACGGAGACCTGGGCCACCAAGTTGGAGGCCATGAAGACTCATACATCGCAGTTCGACAACGCCGACTGGGACCTCTTCTCCGGGTTTCTGACCGCCGAGGCGGAGCGTCTCTACCGCGAGCATCTCGATGCGGTTCAGAACGGGTATGCAGAAGCCTTCAAGGTGTTGTCGACTCGGCAGTTGCACTTCTTTCCCGAAGCGTATAAGAGCTGAGCTCTTTACGGTCGGGAAGGGGTATGATAGCATAACCTTAATTTCATAGATGGCGCTAGGGGTGCCGAAAGGCTGAGAAACGGCGGAGCCGTTAACCCTTAGAACTCGACCTGGATAATGCCAGCGGGAGAAAGTGCCGAGCAATCGACCATTTCATCCTCTTACGCCAGCAGTTCGGGCGAGGAGGATTTTTTGCTGGAAGGGAGCAGTTAAGCATGCAGTGGAAGATGCGAGACATTGTGTTGACGGCCATATTCTCGGCTATTTGCGGTGCCGTCTATTTGGGGTGGGACTTACTGTTCAAGGCACTCCCGCCCGTCGTCAATCCGGTTGTGCAGGCCGCGTTCAACGGCCTGTGGTGGATCGCGGCAGCACTTATCCCCTTTATCATTCGTCGCCCGGGTGCGGCCTTGCTGGCCGAGGCTATTGGCGGATTTATGGAGTTTGCGCTGGGAAGCCCGTATGGCGTACAGGCCTTTACCATCGGATTGGCGCAGGGCGCGGCGGTAGAAGTCGGGTTCCTGTTGGGCCGCTACCGCCACTATAATGTCGGGTGGCTCATGCTGGCGTCCGCGTTGGGAGGTATCGGCAACTACATCTATTCGTATTTCTACTACGGCGTCAACGCGTACTCCAGTGCAAACCAGGTGGGCTATCTCGTGATGTCCATGGTGAGCGGGGCGGTGCTGGCCGGCTTGCTGTCGTGGATGCTGGGCCGCGGGCTTCTGCGCACCGGTGTGCTGGCAAACTTTGCGGCAGGGCGTGAAGCGACGGCGTCGGAGGCGGCATTGTAATGGCGGCGGAGGCCGACGCCAAGCCCGCCAGTTGTGTCGTTCACCTCGCCGATGTGGATGTGGCGCTGGGCGGCCGGTCCGTTCTGCGGGGCGTGAATTGGACCTGGCGCTGGGGCGAGTCCGTACTGGTGATTGGCGCCAGCGGGTCCGGCAAGTCCACCCTCGCCATGGTGGCCGCCGGGCTCTTGCCCGGCATCGTGGAAGCGGACGTGTCCGGGACGGTGGAGCGGGATCCGCGGCTCTCTCGACCGGGCGCTGTCGGCTACGTGTTTCAGGATCCAGATTCCCAGTTCTGCCAACTGCGAATCGGTGAAGAGGTTGCCTTTGGCTTGGAGAACCAGAGCATGCCGCCCGAATCCATGGAACAGGTGGTGGGGCAGATCCTGGAGGAGACTCTCTCTGCGGATCGGAATCTCGAGCATGGCCGACTCTCGGGCGGCAATAAGCAGAAATTGGCCTTGGCGTGCGCCCTGGCCATGGATCCCGAGATTTTGATTCTGGATGAACCCACCGCCAACCTTGATCCGGCCTCGACGGCTGCGGTATTCCGCCAAATCGGCGAGATGTTGGACCAGGGGCGGACCCTGTTGGTGATCGAACATAAGTTTCAGCAGTTGATAGACCGCATTCCTTGGGTGTTGTTGGTAGACGCGGACGGCACCATACGACGCTTCGGACCCACGCGCACGGTGCTGGAGGAGGAACAGCGCTGGCTTAGCGAGTCGGGACTGGTGGACGACGCTGGGAGACTGGAAGAATCACCGGCGGGGGTGGGGAGTTCGGATGAAGCCGCCAGTCTCCAGGGGGTGTCGGTCCGTTATCCGCGGCAGGCGAAAGAGGCTCTGATGGATGTTTCCTTGACGGTGAGGCGCGGGGAGATGGTGGCCTTGGTGGGCCCCAATGGTGCCGGCAAGTCGACGTTATTAAAGGTCCTGGGCGGACTGATGCGCCCGCGCGCCGGTACCGTTGCACGCATATCGGATCAGATTGGATTTGGGTTTCAAAATCCCGAACACCAGTTCATCTTCGAGCGCGTGGCAGATGAGCTGGCTAATTGCCGCATCGAGGGCCCGGTACCCCCCGCCGTGCGCGAGCGGCTTCAATATTTCCAGCTCCAAGGCCGTGCCGGGCAGAGCCCTTATGCGCTCAGCCAGGGCCAAAAGAGACGTCTCTCGGTGGCCGTGATGACTGCCGGTGCGCCGGACCTATTGTGCCTGGATGAGCCGACTTTTGGGCAGGATGCCCGGACCCGCCGGGCCCTGATGGAGGTACTGCGGACGCACCAGTTGCGTGGTGCCGCAGTCGTGATTTCCACGCACGATATGGAGTTGGTGGGACGCTACGCGACCCGGGTAGTGGCGATGGTCGGGGGCCGCATTATCTTTGATGGGAGTCCAGACGAACTGCGGAGCCAGACCGCGGTGCTGCGTGCCGCCCGTTTGATTCCAGACCCCGGCGAAGACCGTCTGAAGGCGGGGGACGCGATGCCGTCTCCGTCTGCCGACAGCGCACGTACTGCCCAAAGCGTGGTAGGCCGTGTAAATCCCGCTTGGAAGCTGGTCGCGGTGTTTTTCGCGGTCGGCTTGACCGTATTTGCGCACCGTCTTGGCCAGGCTGTGCCGTTGGCCGCTATTCCCGTGATTCTGTTGGTGTTCTTCAGCGGGTTGCCGCCGCAGCGCTCGCTCGGCCGTCTGGCGCCCTTTGTGCTGTTCTTTGCCCTGTACGTCTGGACCTTAACTGCCTACGCGCGTCCCGTGCCGGGTACCCCGACCGTGCACCTCTTGTGGTATACCCTGAGTTGGTCGGGGTTTTTGCAAGGGGTTGTTTTGGGGTTTCGGATGTTGGCGGCCGTGGCCTTTGGACTGGTGTTTGTGTCGACCGTGGACATGGTGGAACTGATCAAGAGTGCCACGCGGCAATTTCGGATACCGCCTCGGTTTTCCTACGGCACGTTGGCGGGTCTGCATTTCTTTCCCGTCTTTCAGGACGAGTGGAGCAAGTTACGATTGGCACGCCGGGTGCGCGGGCGCGACACCAAGCGGTCCGTGGTGCGGGTCGTAACCTATGCCCTGCCGATTTTGGCCGATGCGGTGCGGTTGTCGGAACGAGTGGCTATTGCGATGGAGGCGCGGGGCTTTGTGGGTCCCGCTGCGGCGTCTCCGCAGCACCGGTCTTACTATCGCCCCGCCCCGAGCCGCTGGCAGGATGGGGCGTTCGGGCTCATCCTGCTCGCGGCGACAGCGCTGGCGTTGTGGCATTAAGGACGGGGAATCCCCTTGAGGTTGGTGGAGTGGGGGAGCCCTTTCTTGGTGGGATCTAAATAACTGCGGATTTGTGCGATAGCGATGCCTATTTCGCCAAACCCTGTCGCAATCAGTTTAACCTTGCCGGGATATTGGACCACGTCGCCGGCCGCAAACACGCCCGGTAAGGTGGTCATCATGGTGGCCGGGTCTACGACGATGGTGTTGCCGTCTAGATCGAGCCCCCATGTCTTCACTGGGCCCAACGAGGGCAGAAAGCCCAGACCGCCGACGACATCGTCCATTGGCCAGGTTTCCTCTTCCCCGCTGACGGCCTCCTTGACGACAACCGCCTCGATCCGCTCACGGCCTGCCACCCGCACCAGTTCGTACGGGGTTTTTACGCTGATGGCCGGTGATTCATGAATCAGGCGAATACTCTCTTCTTGGCCCCGGAACTGGTTGCGGCGGTGAATGAGCGTGAGGTGGCGCGCCCGGGGGGCAATCGCCAAGGTCCAGTCTAAGGCGGTATCGCCGCCCCCGACCACCAGAACCCGCTTGTCGCGGAAGTAATCGAGCGGGGGCATGAGATAAAAGACCCCACGATTTTCAAACTGATCGGCTCCCTCTGCTGGCAGCTTGCGGGGCACGAAGGCTCCGATGCCGACGGTCACCAAGAGAACCCGGGCGCGATGGACCCCGCCGCTAGTGACCACCTCATAATAGGTTCCGTCCGTCGCCTCAATGCAGGCGATAGTTTCGACGGACTGGCCCACCACAAAGGTGGGTGAGAAGTGGTCGGCCTGCTCGACCAGGCGGAGCGCGAGATCCTTGCCGGTAATGCCATAGAATCCTGCGACATCAAAAATGGGCTTTTCCGGATAGAGGGCATAGAGCTGACCGCCCAATTCCGGCAAACTTTCAATCACCGTGGTGGTCATGCCATGCAGGCGTGCCATGGTGGCACCGAATAGTCCCACGGGCCCGCCGCCGATGACGATGACGTCCTGAATTTCCAAGAGGTTCCCCCCCAATTTGTCTTCCCCCATGATAGCAAAACGCCGGCTTTTGCGGAAACGCGCCGGACAAGATGACGCACAGATCGCAATGTATTGAATATTAAATCGTATAGGATATACAATCTAGAAGAAGCCGAGGCACCATCCTGCGGTGACATCGTCGTCAGCCCAGGCTCCTCATCGACGGAGGAGGTGGTCCTACTGTCTAAGACGGATGACGTGTACGCCTTGTTGCGGCGTCGGATCGTGGGCGGCGACTACTCCGCCGGCTACCGCTTGGTGATTGACGCATTAGCCCGCGAAACAGGGGTTAGCCCCATTCCAGTCCGCGAAGCGCTGCGGCGGCTGGAAGCTGAAGGACTAGTGCGCCACCAACCCAATGTGGGCGCTCAGGTGAGCGGAATGGACGAGGACGAGTACCGGGAACTCATTGAGGTCTTGGCTCGGCTCGATGGATGGATCTTTAGCCTGACTTCCCCGACGCTTACCTCCGATGTGTTGTCAGAACTCACCCGATTGGCCCATGAGATGAGCGCAGCCCTGGAGCAGAGCCGCCTGACGGCCTATGACCGTCTCGATGGTCTCTTCCATCGATGCGTTCGGGACCGGTGTCCCAACTCCTATCTCAAACACCTCACAGAACGGACCTGGGACCGACTGGAGCATGGCCGGCCCAACGTCTTCGTGTCAATACCGGAGCGCGCGCGGGAATCCCTGGGCGAGCACTACCATATTGTCCAATCACTGCGTGAGCATGCCCCGGGCCCAGTGCTCGAGGCATTGGTCGCTCGCCATCACCTGCGGACGTTGGAGGCTTATCAGGATCGTGCCCGCGGGCTGGATTGGTCCCGAAAAGAAGAAGGAGGCACTATATGAGTCAAATGTTAAGCCGTCTGCGCGGTTCGATTGTTCCGGTGGTTACGCCGTTCGACGATGACTTGGCCGTCGACCACGACGCCTTGCGAACCCTGATTGAGTGGCAAATTGCCCAAGGGAGCCACGGGATTTCCGTGACCGGAACGACCGGCGAGCCTGCCTCGCTCAGCCTCGAAGAACGCGAGGCGATATTCGAAACCACGGTCAGTGCTGTGGCAGGCCGGGTGCCTGTGGTGTTGGGCACGGGGAGCACCAACATCGATGAGACGCTCCGCTTGACCCGTCGGGCTGAGCAATTGGGGGCGGATGCGGCACTGGTCATCGTACCGTATTACAACCGTCCCAGTCAGGAGGGGTTGTTTCAGCACTTTGTCACGGTGTCCCGTTCAACCAACTTGCCGGTGATTGTTTACAACATCCCAGGACGCACGGCGACCAACATTGAGCCGGCCACGTTGAAACGGATTCGCCAGGCCTGTCCGAATGTGGTTGGCGTTAAAGAATCCAACCGGGACTTTGAAGAGGTCACGCGTGTGCTGGATACCGTTGGCCGCGATTTCCTGGTCTACTCCGGGATCGAAGCCTTATGTTATCCCATGCTGGCCCTGGGCGGAGCCGGCCACATCAGCGCGACCGCCAACCTGTTGCCCGGTCCAGTAGCGGACCTGTATAACCACTTCGCGGCGGGCGACTGGCAGAGGGCCCGCGATTTGCACTTCGAGCTCTACGCCCTGAATGATGTGTTGTTTATTGAGACCAATCCCGGTCCGGTTAAAGCGGCCATGGGGATGATGGGAAAGATCCGGCCGCACGTGCGTCTTCCGTTGGCCGCGGTCAGTGCGGACCACCGGCGCCAAATCGCGGCGGTTCTCGAGCGTTACGGGCTGCTGCCTGCTAACCAGGGGGTGGCAGACTAATGCGCTGGGTACGGATGCGGCACCAAGGCCAGATCGTGGAAGGGGAATGGATCGGGGAATTCGTCAAGACGGGAGACGGGCGCGAGATTCGATGCACCGACGCGGACTGGCTGCCCCCGGTGGTGCCCACCAAAGTGGTGGGATTGGCGCTCAACTACCGAGATCACGCGGCGGAGTTGGGGCTGGAGAATCCGGAGGATCCGGCGCTCTTCTTTAAACCGCTGTCCTCCTTAACCGGCCACCGGGCCCCCGTTTACTATCCGGAGGGCGCCACCCATTGCCACTATGAGACGGAGGTGGCGGTGGTGATGGATCGGAGCTGCCGCGGGGTGCGGGCCGAGCAGGCCCTGGACTATGTGCGCGGCTATACCATCGCCAATGACTTCACGTGCCGCGACTTTATCCGCAATATATTCCGTCCCCCGGTGCGGGCCAAAGGCTATGACAGCTTCTGTCCCTTGGGACCTGCGCTCTACACCAAGGACATAATCGGCGATCCGGATGCGTTGGAGATTGTCACCCGTGTCAACGGGGAGATCCGGCAAAGCGGCAATACCCGCCATCTGCAAATGGCAATACCCGACATTATTGCCTATATCAGCAGCTTCATGACGTTGGAAGCGGGCGACGTGATTTTGACCGGCACGCCCAAAGGCATTTCCCCCGTCTATCCCGGTGACCAGATGGCCTGTGAAGTCGAAGGACTGGGCGTGCTGGTCAATCCAGTCGTGCCCGATGCAGTTCGGCATGCCCACCACCAATGATAAGGAGGATCTGATAATGGGTATTCGTACAGGAGAACAATATTTGGAAGACTTAAACCGACGTCCCCGAGATTTGTGGATTGACGGACAGCGCGTCGAGGGCCGCGTCACAGAGCACCCGGCCTTTAAAAACATCGCCCGCTCCGTCGCGCATTTGTACGATATGCAGCATGATCCCGCAACCGCTCGGGAGATGAGCTACGCTTCTCCGTCGACGGGCGATGCGGTGGGGCTGTCATTTATGGAACCGCACACGCGCGAGGATCTGGCCCGCCGGCGCAACATGATGATGCACTGGGCGCGCTATTCGCATGGCATGATGGGGAGGTCTCCGGATTACCTCAATTCGGAATTGATGGCCATCGCCAGCGCGGACGCGTTTTTCGCCGAACTGGCCCCGAGCTATGCGGGGAACTTACGCCGTTATTACGAATACGTTCGGGAGAACGATCTCTGTCTTACCCACACACTCATTTTGCCGCAAGTGAACCGCAGTCTAGCGGCCGCGCAGCAGAAGGATCCGTTCTTGGCGGCGCGCGTGGTCGAAAAACGCCGGGAGGGCGTTGTCATCCGCGGTGCGCGGATGTTGGCGACGCTGCCCTTGGCTGACGAAATCCTCGTCTTTCCCTCCACCGTCATTCGCAATACCGAGGAAGACCGGCCGTACGCCTTCGCGTTTGCTCTGCCGCTTTCCACGCCAGGTTTGCGCTTGATTTGCCGGGAGAGCTTCGACTACGGGAAATCCCACTTCGATCATCCGCTGGGATCACGGTTTGAGGAGATGGATGCGGTGGTGGTCTTTGATGACGTGGTCGTTCCTTGGGAGCGCGTCTTCATTTTAGAAGACGGCGAGGCGTGCAATCGGCTCTATCAGGAAACCGATGCCACAGTCCATATGACCCACCAGGTTATCACCAAGAACATTGCCAAGGCCGAGTTTGTTCTGGGGGTCACCGGTCTCATCGTCGATACGATTGGCATTGAACAGTTTCAGCACGTCCAAGAGAAGATGTCCGAGGTCATCATTGCGCTCGAAACAATGAAGGCTTTGGTGGTGGCCAGT
>JAJZBJ010000172.1 GCA_021798975.1 Bacillota bacterium
TGGTAGCCGGACACGCCGGCTGTTACAAGATCGGTCAATTGACATACCGCTGACTCGCTACAACCCGATATCCGGAGTGTTTGATGTCTTCCACGGAGCGCATGCTGTGTCCTCGTAGTGGTTACACGTCGAAGTGCACCGCGTATCGTCCGGTGTGACTGATGGCATACGGGAGTGCCAAGACCGGAGATTCGGATTTGAGGGTATTGGCTTCGTAATCGTCCGGCACATACACGTCAGCCACCTCGACAATCGGCTGGTAATGAAAGTTTGCGGGAATGAGGCTGAACACCGGGTGCTGTTCGGCGACCCGCACGCCGGGATTGTCGGGCGTTCCGTAGCGGAATATATTCCACGACCGGTACTTGCGGTTTTTGTGACCAGATGACGGGTGTGTTGGCATCCACGGCAAAGTATTGTTCATAGCGATGCCAAACAGGGTACAGCCGTTGACGAAATGGATTGGCATAGCGCAGTGGCTCGACCGCAGGCTGGCCCAGGGATGTGACAGGCATCGAGACGCCTCCTTTCGGTGATAGGGTCTCCCTGGGTCCGAGCGGCATGCCGCAGGGATGCTTGTTAATTGATGGAGCCATTGAGAATTAGGGAGACCAGGGGCGGCGCCGCGCCGGACGGGCGGGCAATCCCTTGAGCAGACGGGATAAGAGCGCTTCCGTCTGGGGGTAGCGGCGCTCCAGCCATAAAAAAGCTTGGCCGAGATGCCGGGCGTCTTGGCTGAGACCCCAGCGCAGTATAAAGACATCCTTGGGATTGGTCATGTTGAGCTCCCTGGCTGCCTTAACAGGCGGGTAGCGGAACAGTTCGCCGGGATGGACCGTGACAGGCGGCAGGGACGAATCGACCAAACACCGGGTGAGGCGCACACCGTTGGAGAATCCCGATCCACTGAGATCGGTGGCCTCGAAGTTGACCTCGCGGAAGTGGATGCGGGACAGGTCAGCGCTGATTCGCTCCGGCGACACGCCGGACACCACCAGCTCATACTGCCAGTGGAATTTGGACTTGCGAAGCGTACTCTCCAACTCCTCCACGTAGCTTCCTAAGTCGGCTCCCTGTTCGGCGGAGACCCGGCTGAGATCGATCGTGGCGGCTAGGTTGGAGCCGTGAACGGTGATCTGATCTTCCAACAGCCGAACGGGATACGCGTCAAAGTTGTCGATCGCGATTTCCAGTCTGATAGCCGACATGCGTCGCCCCCTTTGTCTCAGAATGGAGAACAGCCGCGATTTTTATACCAGGGCGGGGCCGCTTTGCTACACTCAACCTATGGGATGGCAACCGCAGCAAGAGGCCGACGTAGGCCTGAACCGTAACTTCTGGCACATCATCCTCGCCACCGGGGTTACCGGGGTTGGCGATCAAATCGCGCTCTTTGCCCGGATTTGGGCGGCCTTGAATTTTGGCCACCATGGGTTCTTTGTCGCGCCCACGGTGTTGGCCTACTCCTTGCCGATGGTGTTGTTTATGCTGGTGGGCGGTGCGGTCGGGGGCCGGCATCCGTTGCGGGCTTTAATCTTGGCAGGATTGTCTCTAGCGGTGGTCACCGTGGCCTTGGGCGGGATCCTGCCGCTCACGCCGGCAGTGCTCATCACCGCCTCCTTCATCTCGGGTGTATTGGACAGCGTCC
Source organism: Bacillota bacterium (assembly GCA_021798975.1). Lineage (GTDB taxonomy): Bacteria > Bacillota > Sulfobacillia > Sulfobacillales > Sulfobacillaceae > Sulfobacillus_B. Next base: position 1,649 of record JAJZBJ010000172.1, read on the forward strand.
GGTCGCCCACAGGCCAATCGCTCATCGCGTTGGCCGTGACCCCCAACCACTTGTATGAGGCCAATCGGATACGCCAAGCCCGCTTTCAGGTCACGCGCCTGCTAGGGCCAGTCGCGGCCGGGGCCCTGATTGGGGTGATGGGCGTCCGCCACACCTTCTTGGCCGCGACCGTGTTGTACCTGGCAGGATCCCTGGGCCTCTTCGGGGCCGCGCTGGCCCAGCCCCTGACTCCGGGCAGAGGCGTCGACTGGAGCGCCATTGGACGCGGCTGGCGACTGATTCGAGCCCGGTCGGAAATGTTTTGGATGATGATCTTTTATGGGTTCTCCAATTTTGCCTGGCTGGGACCGCTGCAGGTCGGGGTGCCGCGGCTGGTCCGCCTGATTTTTCATTCGGGACCGACGATGCTGGGGGTGGTCAACGGGGCCTTTGGATCGGGACTCTTACTGGGCACCCTATTGGCCGGGCGCATGGGCCGGGATGTTCGCGCCATTCGCTATATGTTTCTCTTTACGGCGGCCAGCGATGTGGCTCTGGGGACATCCGGATTTCAGACCAATAGCTGGGGAATCGCGGTCGCGTTCTTTGCATCCGGACTGCTGTTCGCGCCCGTCGGCCCGTTATTCAGCACCTATGTGCAGTCGCGCACCCCGCCAGATACCATGACGTCGGTGCTGTCGTTTACCAGTTTGACCCTGCAGGGGGTCCAGCCGCTCTCGGTGCTGGCCAGCGGGCTCTTTTCCGGATTCGACCCGCGGACGTTGTTTCTCGCAGCCGGGGGCATTGCCACGGTGGCCGACATGGTAGGATTTACCTGGGTGAACAAAATAATGGGGCGTCAGGTGGGAGGGACGGAAACATGAAGGCGGTCGTTTTAGAGTCCTTTGGAGGTCCGGAGGTACTGGCCATTAGAGAGGTGCCGGATCCGGTTCCGGGACCCGAGGAGATTCGCATCCGCGTGGCGGCGTCGGCCTTAAACCGCGCTGACCTGCTCGAGCGGCAGGGGTTTTATCCTCCGCCGGGCCGGAAGCCGGCGTTTCAGATTCCGGGGCTCGAAGTAAGCGGCTGGGTCGATGCCGTGGGGGATCGGGTGACCCGGTTTCTGCCGGGTGATGCGGTCATGGCACTCTTGACCGGCGGCGGGTACGCGGAGTACGCGCTGAGTCATGAGCGGCTGGCGATGGCGGTGCCGCCGGGGCTTCCGGTCGTGGAGGCAGCGGCCATTCCCGAGGTGTTCTTGACGGCGTTTGACGGACTGTATGCTCGGGGCGGCGGCAAACCCGGTGACCGGGTGCTGGTCCACGCCGGGGCGTCGGGCGTGGGCTCAGCGGCTATCCAGCTGGCCCGTCAGGCAGGATTTCGGGTCGCGGCGACCGTGGGATCGCAGCGGAAATTGGAAGCCTGCTATGCCTTTGGCGCAGACCGGGTCATCAACTATCGGACCGAGACGTTTCGCGAGGCCGTGGCGGAGTGGAGCGGGGGCGAGGGCGTCAATGTGATTCTGGACTTCGTCGGGCAACAATATCTCGAGGACAATCTCTTGTCCTTGGCTCCCGAGGGGACGATGGTGCTGATTGGAACTCTCAGCGGGAGCGCGGCGTCCATTAATCTAGGGATTGTGTTGGCGCGGCGGCTCAAGATCCATGGAACCGCGCTGCGCTCCCGGCCGCTCGAACAAAAGATGGCCCTGGTGCAGGCGTTCCACCATCAGGCGGCCGGTTGGCTGTCGTCTGGGGCGGTGAAGCCGGTCATTGACCGGGCCTATCCGTTGGCTGAGGTTGCTGACGCGCACCGCTACATGGAATCCAACCAAAACATCGGCAAAATTCTTGTGCAAATCTAGCGGGGGGGCGGAAGGGGACGACGAGCCAGGTACTGGCCGGCCATTGCGAGAATATCCGGCAGGGACGCCGGCTCGCCGTCTTGCAACCGCCCTCCGGCTGCCCGGGCGTGCCCGCCGCCATGGAACAGATCCTCCATCAATTGAGCCGCATCAACGCGGATGTCGCTGCGGGCGGACAGCTTCTTCTCGGGCTTCAAGGTCAACACCAAGGCGGCGCCTTGTTCAATCAGTGTGTGCGAAACGACATTGACCGAACCTTCCTCTTGCAGGAGGACACCGTAAATGGGGAAGTCCAGATCTTTTTGATAGCGGACGGCGGTTTTGAGGTGGTCGGCTACGAAACGCACTTCCTCACGCACCAGCGTGCTCAACCGTTCCGCCTCTTCCGGGCTGTAGGGAACCCAGCCTTGCCCAAAGCGCTGCAGATACCAAGCATAGCCTAGGTCGTGGAATAGCCGGTTGAGGTCTTGACCCGCTTCATGCCACGGCAGCCACAGGTCATAGCGGGCCACGGTACGGCACAGGCGGCTCCATCCGACACTGGGCTTGACCCATCCCTGCTGGACGGCATAGTCGTACATTAAAAGGGCGCCCGAGCGGGATTGGTCAAGAAGTACATTCCGCTCCGCCGCCAGTGGCAGCGCCGACTGGTGATGGTCTAGTACATAGGCAATACGATCTTTCCACCGAGCCCAGGCCTCCGGTTTCAACGAGACATCCGCCAGGTAGACGGGATGGTCGCCGGTCGCTTGTTCCAACCCGGCTTCGACGCGATCCGGTTCCACAAAGAGCGGCGTGAGTCCCGCAGCTTCGCCGACCAGGGCCGCCGTGGCGCCGTCCAAACAGTTGTCGTGGGTAATGAGCCAACCTCGCATATCGGTCTCCTCTACACCATTCTTGTTCATCGCTTGGGGCGGGGACACGGGGGCCTGAACCGTTTGCGCCAGCCGGCTCTCGAAGGGTTAGCATGCGGCTAACGCATCACTTCAATACGGCGAGCGCGGATGGTGCGGCCGTTGCGGACTCCGTAGACCCGCAGCCTGAGCCCGGTGTACAGGGGGCTGGGATCGACAATGTTGGTGGACGCATCGGTCACAACCGTCACCAGCCGGCGCCCCGAACTGTTGTCCACCGCCAGGAAGCGTCGGCTGGCGGCCAACGTCTTGGCGGCGGGCCCGTGCCCAGCCACCAGAATCGTGACTCCCAACATGAGGACGGCTAAGCGCCGCTTTTGGCGAATCCGCATCCCGCTCACCTCTTGCAGGTAATATTCGGCCTAAAGGTGCGGATTCCTGCTCCCGGTGGTTCCGGGAGCCAATGGTGCTACAATAGCGGTAACCGATCCAAAAGAGGGATGGTTTTGCCAAAGCGCGCCTGGGTGTTTGCCCTGTTGACCATTGTGTTCTGGTCTTCTGCCTATGTGGGCATCCGGATTGGACTCACGGCGTTTTCGGCATGGCATGTGGTGTTGCTGCGCTTTCTCACCGCCAGCGTGGTATTGCTGGCAGGGGTGCTGGCATCGGGAGGACGGATCCTGCCGCCGCGGGGCGCCTGGTGGCGCGTGGCGGCCGCCGGGCTGACCGGTTTTACCATCTACCACACCGCCTTAACGTTGGGGGAGCGAACGGTTGACGCCAACACGGCCAGTTTTATCATCGCATCGGCTCCCTTGTTTTCCACCCTGTTGGCGCGGCTGTTCTTAGCTGAGCGGTTGAGTCGGTGGGCCTGGGTGGGTACCGGCTTAAGCTTCCTGGGGGTTGGGGTGATTTCCGGATTCGGGCAAGGATGGCACTGGAACGCTCTCTTGATTGTTCTTTCGGCGATGTCGACGGCCGTGTTCTTCGTCCTGGAACGCCCCCTGTTGGATCGCTACCGGGCGCTGGAGGTCACGTCCTGGGTGACCTGGGCCGGCACGCTGCCGATGTTGCTCTACGCCTATCACTTGCCAGAAGCGGTGGCGCGGGCGCCGTTGTATCCCCTGCTTTGGGTCCTGTACATCGGGGTGTTTCCGGCCGCATTGGCTTATGTCACGTGGAGTTTGGCCCTGGCTGCAGCCCCGATCGGTCAGGTGACGCCGGTGCTCTACCTTAACCCGATTCTCGCCAGCCTGCTCGGATGGACCGTGCTGGGGGAGCGGCCGACCTGGGGTTTGGCCGTGGGCGGGCTTCTCGTCCTGGGGGGCGTGTACGTAATTCAAGTGCGTGGACGGCCTCCGGCCGCCACGACGGCGCTTGCGATGGCGACGCAAGAGGGAGGA
>JAJZBJ010000014.1 GCA_021798975.1 Bacillota bacterium
CCAAACAGCGACTGTGACGCATCTCCTGGGGCGACAGCCGATCGTGTGGGACAACTATCCGGTTAACGACTACACGTATGATCCCGGCCGGCAGCCGCAGTTAATGATGGGTCCCCTGGAGGGGCGTGGACCGACCCTGCCAGAGCACATGGCCGGCTACATCAGCAACCCCATGCTGCAGCCGGATGCGTCGAAGCTGGCCCTGCAAACCATCGTCCAATACCTGCGACATCCCAGCACTTATCGCCCCGTGGCGGCCTGGAACCAGGCTGTGGCGCACATGCCGGGAATTACCAATCCAGCCCTCTTCAAGCTGTTTGCGGTATTCAATGCCGCGAGCACCCTGAATCCGGGCGGGTTCGCGCCCATGGCGGCCATGACAAGCCGCTATGAGGCGGCTTCTTCGAACGCCCAGAGACAGGCGGCGGGAAGGCCATTGGCAGCTGAGTTCAAGAAGCTCGCCGCGCTGCCGCGGACGCTGCCTCCCACGATTATCGACCAGGAGCTGCGGCGGGAGATCCAGCCTTGGCTTCTGAAGCTGGGGGCCGAGGGTCAGGGCGGATTGGCGGCCCTGGCTGTACGAGAGAACCCCAACCCGGCCAATCAAGCGCGGTTGGCGTCCGCGCTGCAAGGGGTGATGCAATCGCCTTATCACATCGGCGGGCATATCATTGAGTTCATGCAATGGGTCGAGAGCCATCCCTAGAGCCGAGCGGGATGACTCTCGAAGGAGTCTGGCGGGCCGGGGCGCCGCGCAGCCTCTTTGGGTTCAAACCACCGCTTCGCTTGCGTCCTCGTCGGCACGCGGCGCGTCTTCCGGCCGTGCCTGCCGCCCGGTGCGCAGGGTGGTGACATGATGGGCGGTTAGGGACGCGACAAGCACCCAGAATAGGGCCAGCAGGATAAAGAACCCCAGAGCGGCCCAGTGAAAGATCCCAGTTCCCAAGGCGTGATAGAGCAGGTCGGTGCCGCCCGCGAACACGCCCAGAGGGAAGGTGAGTCCCCACCAGCCCAAATTAAATCGCAACGTTTTCGTCCATAGATAGTAGCCGGTGATGAGGAAGCTTTGCACCATCCACCAGATTCCCAGTCCCCAGAGGATGATGGAGGCCAACGTTGCAGCGCCGCCAATACTGCCTGCCAGTCCAGGAAATACGAGCGGGGCATCTTTGGCGACGAGCATCAGGCCCATAATGCCGGTGCCCAGGGTGCCTAAGGTGATCCATGTGGAAATGGCTAGCTCGCGCGGCGGCAAGTGATGCAGAGCGAGACGGACAAACAGAGTGCCCAGCAGTAAAAACGCCATGGGAACGCTAAATGCCCACAACACAATGGTGCCGACGAAGAGATCCTGTTGCAGGGCGGTGTGCACAATATGCGGCAGCATGAGTCCGCCTGAAGCGGCCACGACTTCGGCTGGTACAATTGGCATCAGCCAAACCGCGGTCATGCCGGAGAGCGCATGATCGTGGCTGATGAACATGAGAAATGGCACCAAGACGCCAGACGCCACCGCAATGGCGGCGTTGATCACCCACAGCACAGCGCCAATGTGGTAGGATGCCGGTCCGAACAGATGCGGTCCCATGTCGAAGAACCCATTCACGACAGTGGTCATGGCCATGGGAATGGCGCCAAAAAACATCGAGTGCAAGGGATCGGTAAAAACGCGTTTGACGCCCCGCGGATCCACCATGCCCCGCAAGCCCATCAGTACCACCAGCGCGCCGACCAGGGCCATATTAAAAAACCAAAGCGCTGTGCCCGCGACGCGCAGCCAGTCAGGTCCGGCTGGAAGCAAGTAGGCATCGAGGGCCACGATACCCGTTCCCATGCCGGCCGTGAACCAATTCGGCGTGAATCCCTTGATAAGGCGCATCGATCCAACCTCCTCCAATTTGTCGAAGACTCGTGAACATTAGCTGTATGATAGGGGGAAAATAGCTGGGGTGCGTTTCGTCATGCCTAACGCGCCTCCGTCAATTCCGAACAGAGGAGAGGGTGGCTTGGATCCGCGTCTAGTCGCATTCTTGGCGGTGGCCCGGACGGGCCAGCTGACCCAGGCCAGTAAGCGTCTCAACTTGGCCGCGTCGTCGGTATCTGCGCAAATCGCCTCATTGGAACGCGATTTGCAAGCGGTGTTATTTCTTCGCGGCAGCCGCGGCATGGACCTGACCGCGAGCGGTGCTGCCCTCTTGCAGACCGCTGAGCAGATGGAAGCGCTGTGGAACAAAACCCTGCGGGACGTGCGCGCGGAACAAGAGGGGGCGGCACGGGTTGGCATCGCCGCCTCGAACACCGTGGCCGAACTGTTTTTGCCTCAGCCGCTGGGACGGTTTCGGGACAAGTGGCCCGAGACCCGTATCCGCCTCCTCATGACCAACAGTCAGGAGGTTGTCGAACGGGTGGCCGACGGCACCGTGGATATCGGGATCATTGAGGGGGCGGTGACGCGTGGGGCGCTCTACGCCGAGCGGCTGTGGACGGATGAGTTGGTGCTAATCCTGTCGGTGCGCCATCCCTGGGCCCGTCGGCCGTCTATTCAAGCCTCCGAGCTGTCCGCACTGGATTGGATTCTGCGGGAGGAGGGATCCGGGACGCGCCGCGTGTTCGAACAGGCTCTGGAGCGGGCGGGATTTTCGGTGCACGGATTAAACGTGATGATGCAGTTGTCCTCGCTGCGGTCCATTGTCGCCATGGTGGCTAATAACGTCGGGGTGAGCGTGGTGTCACAGGCTGTGCTCGATTCGGCAGAGATACAGATTTCCGGCGTGGCCTCGATACCGGTGGAAGGTTTGGACCTGCACCGCACCCTAGAGGTGGTTACAGCGGGCCCGGACCTGCCCCTGCGGGCCGCACAGCTGGTGGAGCAACTGAGACTGGACGTGCGCATCCGCCAGAAGCGCCTGTAGTCGTAGCGGCCGCGTCTGGTATCGGGTTGGAAGCCGCCGTCGTCCGCGCCGGAATTCTCCCCCCGTGCGTCTCTGGGATTCTTGGCCGGACCGGCCGTCATGAATTGTCCCACCCACCGATACCATCGTAGTGTGGAGGGATGGCGATGTGGTCGGTACTGGGTTTGGGCGCCTTGCAGGGACTCACGGAATTTTTGCCGATTAGTTCTTCGGGCCACTTGATTGTACTGAAAACGATATTGGGGGTGGCGTCCCCGGGGGCCGCGTTGGAAGTGGCGCTGCACCTTGGCACGCTGGTGGCGGTGTTGTGGGCCTACCGGCACTGGGTGGGAGGGTGGTTGAAGGACCTGGCCGCCGGCGGCCGCAGGGCCTGGCGCCTCCTGGGACTGTTGGCTCTGGCGTCGGTACCGGCCGCCGCAGCGGGGATTCTGTTGGGGCACGTTGTGGAGCAATACTTCACCGTGGAAGCCGTGGCGGTGGGCTGGCTGTGCACGACCGCGCTGTTATGGACGACGCCCCTGGGACGGGGCGTCCAGTCTTTGGAGCAGATGCGCTGGTGGCAGGCTTTTATGATTGGGCTGGCGCAGGCGTTAGCCTTATGGCCGGGCCTCTCGCGCTCCGGCGCGACGATTGCCATGGCCCGCGGGATCGGGATGAGAGGGGACGACGCGGCCCAGTTTTCATTTTTGATGGCCATCCCAGCCGTACTCGGCGCATCTCTCTTCGAGTTCGGGGCCATGAGCCGTCCTGGCGTGCCGTGGACGCTCTTGATTTTGGCTGCGTTGCTGGCTGCTGTGACCGGCGTGGTTGCGATACAATGGGTCAAAGGGATTGTCCAGCGGTCTCGCGCCTGGCGCGCCATGGGGATTTACACGGCGGCTGCGGCCGTGGCTGTCTGGCTTATTGGGGGATAGCGGTGGGCGCGTTGTTGAAGCAGTTGACGGGAGACATGCGGCGGGAGATGGCCGGCGTGGTGCTGGTCGCCCTGGGCATCTTGGGTTATCTTTCGCTGGTGTTCCCAAAGAGCGGGGTCTTGGGCCGGGACTTTGGCCGCGGATTGGCGTTTGTGTTTGGATTCTTGGCTTGGGTGGTTCCCGCCGCCATTATCGTGACGGGACTTTTGCGCTTATACAACCAGCCTAGCCTGAGCCGCCAGATCCGGGCTTGGGGGGTCGTCCTGGCCTACCTTGGCGTCACGGTGCTGTTCGGCTTTGGCGGCCGGTCTGTCGGCGGTTGGTTGGGTTTCCATCTGCTCCATCTGGTCTCCCTGGGCTTGGGGAGGCCGGGATCTGTGATATTCGGGGTTGTGATGGTGATCCTGGGCGGCATGCTGGTGACGGGAGGAAGCCTCATGGCGGGCGGCCGCCAGTTTTCGCAGGCGGCGCTGGTGGTCTTAAAGGCGGTCTTGCGGGGCGCGGTGCGGGTGGTCCTATGGGTCCGGGATTGGGTATTCCCGCTGGAGTCGGGGGGGACCGCCGTGAACCCGGGTCCGCGGACGGCGGCCGTCAAACGGACCTCCTCGGCCAAGCCGAAGGCTAGTCCGCGTCCGGCCGTGCTGGAAGCGATGGAGGCGGATCCCGCGCCGTCCGTCATCGTGCCTAAAGGGAGCATGGACAAGCCCAAAACCGAGGTCATCCAACCGCCCGTGTTCACGAAAAGCGGGCAGCCCTATTTGCCGCCGCCGCTGGCGCTGCTCACCCCGCCCAGCGGCCATAAAGGGGGCGGCCGCGGGGCCGCTCCGGAAGAGCGCGGCCGCGTGCTGATTGACTCCCTGCGCCAGTTCGGGATAGAGGCGCGCTTGAGCGAGGTCAGCCAGGGGCCCGCCATAACGCGGTTCGAAGTCGTGCCGCCACCCGGGGTCAAGGTCTCCCGGATTGTAAACTTGGCGGACGACATCGCCCTCTCCTTAGCAGCTACGGGCGTCCGTATCGAGGCCCCCATTCCCGGCAAGTCGGCCATCGGCATTGAGGTGCCCAACGACCAGATTTCCGCTGTGCTCTTGCGCGACGTCTTGGAGAGTCCGGCCTTTACGGAGTCGGATTCCCCGGTCTCCGTGGCGTTGGGTCGCGATGTAGCCGGGGCGCCGATCGTGGCCCGTCTGGAGCAAATGCCGCATTTGTTGGTGGCCGGGGCTACCGGTTCCGGGAAGAGCGTCTTGATTAATGTGTTGATCACAAGCCTGTTGTACCGTTCCAGCCCTGACGTGGTACGGCTTCTGCTGATTGATCCGAAGGTTGTGGAACTGTCGGTGTACAACGGCGTGCCCCACCTCATCAGCCCTGTCGTCACGGAGCCCAAGAAGGCTGCCGGCGCGCTTCGCTGGGCGGTGCAGGAAATGGAGCGGCGCTATCGGCTGTTTGCGGCTCACAAGGTGCGTGACGTGACCCGGTTCAACCAGGTCGGAGATGAGCACTTGCCGCTCATCGTGATTATTATTGACGAGCTCGCCGACCTGATGATGGTTGCCCCCCAAGACGTCGAAGAATCGATCGCCCGCTTGGCGCAAATGGCCCGGGCGGCCGGCTTGCATTTGGTAGTGGCGACGCAGCGCCCCTCCGTTGACGTCATTACCGGCACGATTAAGGCCAACATCCCCTCGCGCATCGCGTTTGCGGTTTCCAGCCAGGTGGATTCCCGTACCATTCTGGACACGGCCGGAGCCGAGAAGCTCTTGGGGCGGGGGGACATGCTGTATTCCCCGGTGGGGTCGGCAAAGCCGCTGCGGGTGCAAGGCGCGTTCGTCACGGAAAAGGAAATCGAAACCGTCGTGAAATATTTGCGGGAGCACGCCGAGCCGCCGCCGGATCAGGACACCCCGCCGGACTTTACGGCTCCTTCGGATACCAGCCAGCCGCGCGAAGAGACCGACAGCCTATTTTTGGACGCGGTGCGGATTGTGGTCGAGAGCCGACAAGCTTCGACCTCCATGCTGCAGCGGCGCATGCGGGTGGGTTACACCCGGGCGGCGCGCCTTATCGACGCGATGGAAGCTCGGGGGTACATTGGGCCGGTGGACGGAGCTCGGCCCCGGGACGTGTATTTGACGGAGGCCCAGTACCAGGAACTTCTCGAAGGAGATGCAGAGAGCGCGCCGGAGGCGTAGGAAGCACCGGACCCAGCTATCAAGACAGGCTTGGCGACTTAAGGCGGACGGGCGCATTTTTTGCGGTATTGGGGCAAAATTAGGCCGAATCCCGCATAGGATGGATCACTCTCCAAAGAAGGGAGGTGTCCATCATGGCAGGGTTCGTGCCCGATTGGTCTCTCCAACGCAAGGGTGCCACCGATCAGCGTCGCCACTTGGAGAAGATTAAAGAGGCCCTCAAAGACCGGTTGCCCGATCTCGTCTCCGAAGAGGCGATTATTGCCTCGGATGGAAAGCACGTGCTGCGTGTCCCAATTCGGTCGTTGGAACAGTATAAGTTCCGGTTCCACCCTTGGCAGGGCGACCGCGTTGGGCAGGACCAAGGGGACGGCCAACCCGGCGACGTCCTGGGACGGTTGCCCAAGTCCGGCCAAGGGGCGGGCCAGGGCGATATGCCGGGCGAAATGCCTGGCGTGGACTATATCGAGGCCGAAGTCACATTGGACGACATTGCGGGTCTCTTGTTCGACGAGCTCGGACTGCCGTACCTGAAACCCAAGCCCATAGCGACGATTCCTGAACCGACGTGGAAATTCAAGGATATCAGCCCAAAAGGGCTCATGGGCAATCTCGACAAGCGCCGCAGTCTGCGGCAAAACCTGCTGCGCAATGCCCGCACCGGCCCGGCCCGGGTGGGGGGCTGGCGCGACTCCGATTTGCGCTTTAAGACCTGGGTGGAAGAACCCCAGCCGGAAGACAATGCGGTCATCATCGCCATGCGCGACATCTCCGGCTCCATGGGGGATTTCAAAAAGATGATGGCCCGGACCTTCGCCTTTTGGATGCTGAAGTTTCTGCGCACCCAGTACCGCTCGGTGGAAGTGGTCTTCCTGGTCCACCACACGCAAGCCCGCGAGGTGACTGAGGAAGAGTTCTTTCAACTGGGGGAGAGTGGCGGGACGAAAGTGTCCTCCGTGTACCAACTGTGCCAAGAGGTGATTCAGACTCGGTATTCGCCAGACCGTTGGAACGTCTATCCCATTCATTTCTCCGATGGAGACAACTGGTCGGACGCCGACAACCGTCGCACGGTAGACATCTTGGAGTCGCTGCTGCCCCATGTAAACGTCTTCGGGTATGGCGAGATCCGGGAAGGCGGGTACACCAGCACGCTGATGTCCGCGTTCAGCCGTATCCAGCATCCCCGATTCAAAACCGTGACCATTACGCAGCGCCAGGATGTGTACCCTGCCTTGAAGACCTTCTTTCCGCGCAAGGAGGGATAGCGATGGCAAACGTCCGACCCAAAGCCTATCCGACTGACGACGAGATTTGGGATTTGGCCCGTGCACGGGGACTAGACCCCTACCCGGTGATTTTTGAGAGTGTGCCGGCTTCGGTTCTGTACGAGTTTGCCGCCTATCTCATCCCGGGGCGGATGTCGCACTGGTCTTACGGGAAGGCCTATCACGCGATGAAGACCCGGTACGATTATGGACTCAACAAGCTCTATGAGATGGTCATCAACTCGAATCCAGCCTATGCGTTTCTCTTGGACTCCAACACCGACCTGGAGAACACCTTTGTACGGGCCCATGTCATGGGGCACGTCGACTTTTTCCGGCATAACCAATGCTTTCAGCACACACCCCATGACATGGTGGATGTGGCGTCGCGCCACGCCGAGCGCGTGCGGCAATATGAGTTTGAGGTGGGCCGGGACCGGGTGGAGGGGTTCTTGGATGCCGTGCTGGCATTGGAGGAGCATGTCAGCCCGCCTGGGCCCAGCATCAAAGCGCGGGAGCGGGTCTCGTATGGGACGCGGGGACGCGATCGGCAAAGTTGGGACTGGGACGCAGAACCGGCCGGTGTGCGGGAAGTGCGGCACACCGAGGCGGCAGACGACCTGCTCCTGTTTCTCATGCAGGAAAGCCGTCATTTAGAGGACTGGCAACGCGACATTGTCGGCATGGTGCGTGACGAAATGATCTACTTCTGGCCGCAAATCCGCACCAAGATTATGAATGAAGGCTGGGCCAGCTATTGGCATGCCACGCTGATGCGGGAACTGCGCTTGACCGACGACGACTATCTTGACTTTGCGCGGCTGCACAGCCAAGTGACCGCCCCCATGATGTACCAAATCAACCCCTATGCGCTCGGTTACGCCATCTATCGAGACATCGAGCAGCGGGAGGGCCGGGATGCCATGTTTCTGGCCCGCACGGTGGACGACGACGTCTCATTTGTTCGCAATTACCTGACGGAAGATGTGGTGGAATCGCTCCATCTCATTGTCTACGGCGCCGAAGACGACAAAGTGGTCTTGAAGAGCCGGGCCTTGGAGATGGTCCGTGATCGGCTGGTACGGGAACTGGTGCACGGCGGCATTCCCGTCATCCACGTGGATGACGGCGACTTCAATCAACGGGGCGAGTTGTACCTCATCCACCGCCATGAAGGGGTCGATCTGGATGTGCCCTATGCGGAGCGGGCGCTGCACTCGGTCCACCAGATTTGGGGACGGCCGGTCCATTTAGAGACGCGGCACGACGACAAGCGGCTGATTCTGACCTATGACGGCAAGTCCGATACCAAAGTCATGCTGTAGCCTCTGGGCGGAATGACGACTTCTGCGATCCATCGACAGGTGGACGGTTGCGTGAGAGGGAGGGAAATATCATGGATCTGTGGGAACGCCTGGAAGCCTTCCATAGCCAGGAAAGCGAGCTGAAATGGCAGGGAACCTTTCGAGAATACTTCAACCGCGTGCGCGAGCAGCCTCGCCTGGCCCGTCTGTCGCACGCGCGCATTTACGAGATGATCGCTGACCAAGGCATCGAGACCACCGATGACGGTCTACGCCGATACCGGTTCTTCGAAGGCGAAATCTTCGGATTGGAGCACGCCCTCGACCAACTGGTGGATTACTTCCATTCGGCCGCCCAACGCCTCGAGGTGCGCAAGCGCATCTTGTTGCTGATGGGGCCGGTGGGCGGCGGGAAGTCCACCCTGGTGGCGCTCTTGAAGCGCGGGCTGGAGAACTATTCGAAGACTGAGCACGGTGCGGCCTACGCGATCCGTGATTGCCCCATGCACGAGGAACCGCTCCATCTGATTCCGGACGCCTTGCGTCCCGACATCATGGCCGAATACGGCATTTATATCGAGGGGGACTTGTGTCCGGTATGCCGCCAGCGGCTTGAGGATGTGTACGACGGTCACATCGACAATGTACCGGTGGAGCGCATTGTCTTTTCCGAGAAGATGCGGGTGGGAATCGGCACCTTTTCCCCCAGCGATCCCAAGAGCCAGGACATTAGCGAGCTCACGGGATCCATTGACTTGGCCACCATTGGGGAGTACGGATCGGAGTCCGATCCCCGCGCTTATCGTTTCGATGGGGAGCTCAACATCGCCAACCGGGGGCTGATGGAATTCATTGAGATGCTCAAGAGCGACGAGAAGTTTCTCTACGGGCTTCTCACCCTGTCCCAGGAGCAGAATATCAAAACGGGACGCTTTTCCATGATCTACGCCGACGAGGTGATCGTGTCGCATACCAACGAGACCGAGTATTTGCACTTTGTGGAGAACAAAAAGAACGAAGCGCTGCGCGACCGCATGATTCTGGTGCGGGTGCCCTATAACCTCAAGGTATCCGAGGAGACCCGCATTTACGAGAAACTGATTGCCGAATCGGGGTTGAAAGACGTCCACCTGGCCCCGCACACCCTGCGGGTGGCGAGCATGTTCGCGGTGCTGTCGCGGCTGAAGGAGTCGAAGAAGCAGGGGATGTCGCTCATGAAGAAGTTGCGGCTCTTGGATGGCGGGTCCGTCGAAGGCTACACCACCAAGGACATCCGGGAACTTCGGGACGAGTTCCCCCTGGAGGGTATGGATGGGATCTCGCCCCGCTATGTGATCAACCGGCTGTCGACCGCCTTGGTGCGCTCCGGGGTGACCTGCATCAACCCCCTGGACGCTCTGAAGACCTTGAAGGACGGTCTGGAGCAGCACACCGGCCTCGATGATGAGGAGCGCGAGCGCCTCTTGAATCTCATCTACGAGACCCGGAAGGAATATGACGAGATGGCTAAAATCGAGGTTCAGAAGGCCTTCGTGTATTCGTTCGAGGAATCGGCCCATGCGCTGCTGAATAACTACCTCGATAACGCCGAGGCCTATGTGAACAAGAGCAAACTTACCGACCCTATCACCGACGAGGAACTCGAGCCGGATGAGAAGCTCATGCGGTCCATTGAGGAGCAAATCGGCATTACGGAGAATGCCAAGCGGGCCTTCCGGGAGGAAATTCTCATCCGCATTTCCACTTTGGCCCGCCACAATAAGCGGTTTGACTATCAATCGCACAGCGGTCTTAAGCAGGCGATCGAAACGAAACTGTTCAACGACTTGAAGAATGTGGTGAAAGTCACCACTTCGACCCGGACCCCCGATCAGGAGCAGTTAAGGAAACTCAACGATGTGGCGGCCCGGCTAATCGACCACGACGGCTACTGCGCTGAGTGCAGTCAGGCGATTTTGCAGTATGTGGGCACCCTCTTAAGCCGATGAGGCGCCGAGAGCCCCGGCCGACCGGCCGGGGTTTCTTGATGCCGTCTCCCGATCCGATGCGGAGTTAGGGATCTTCATCGAGGCGGCTCGCGTCAGGTCCGCCCGGGTACCACAGCGGGGTCTGCTCGCGCATGCTTTGATAGAGATGGGCGAGAGCCACGGTATCCTCTACCAGCCGGCGAATGCGGATAAGAACATTCGGATTGACGAGGCGGCCATCCGCGTCAAAGTCCTGGTCCTCCGCATACACGTAATGCTGGACAAGTTGTGCCCCCAGATAGGACAGCACCGGTTTGAACTGCTGTTCGGCGACCAGGTAATGCCGGGATGAGCCTGCGTTGATTAGAAGGCCGGCAACGGTATCTCGCAGGGCACGCCGGGGCAGCAAGTCGAGTACATTTTTCAAAGGCGCGGGCATGCCGGCCTGATAAATCGGGGAGGCAATAATCAAGGCGTCGGCCTGCAGCACGGTGGCGGCCACATGGCGTGTATCGCCGGTAAATTCATAGTCCCAGTACGTCCGGCCATCACTGAACTGCACCTCGTATTGGGCTAGGTCGAGCCAGATGGCGGATATCGCCGGATAGCGCTCGACCAGCACCGTTTGGGCAGCGCGCAGCGTGGCAGGGGTGCGGGCTCCAACGATGGCGCCGGACAGCAACACAACCTTCACGGGTCCACCTCCCATCCTAGGCTTCCACGGATGGCGGCTTCCATGACAAGGGTTTGGGCGAAGTGCCGCGGGGCGCTTTGTAGCCCCCGACTGTCTCCTGGGAGGACAGTTTTGTATAATGGATGAATACACGGCTCAGGTTCCACACAGGTTAGCAAGACATCCATAGAGGTCGGTGACCATGCGGTATTTGGCACAGTTTTCCGAAGCGCCCCGGACCGGTACCCACGCCTTTTGGCAGGATGCTGTGTCGACTGAGAATTGGCTGGACACGTTGGGCAAGGAGATTGTGGCTCGGCGTCTGACGTTGCGCTCCCGTACGGTGCGTGCGCTGGAACCCTGGCTTCAGCATCAGTCCAAACCTCTGGCCATTGACGCCTGGCTGGATCCCATGGATATTACGGTCACCTGGAATTACTTAGTGCGCTTTTTGGCGGAAATGGGTCCGGAACGCGTATGGATTCCCTGCGGAGACGATGCCTGGGTCGGATGGACGGCGGACCAGCTGGTCATCCGGGCTTCCCGAGAATCCTGGCTTTGGGCATTGGTGGAGGATGTGTGGGACCCGGCCAGCTGGACCCATCACGATGAGTTGGAGTGGTGGGCTGACAACCGCTTGCAAACAGCCCGCCGCCTGCCTTGGGGAACGGCTGTCACCCGCAGCTGGGCCACCGGTTGGGAGGAAGGCACGCTCAGCGCCGATCCCACCGTGCCCCGATCGCGGGAAACCTTGGTAAACTTGTGGGTGCGGCTGTCCGAACGTCTCGGTTCGCGTCCGGTACGCGTGAAGTGGCTGCAGGAGACGGCGCCATTGCAGGAGCAGCTGCTGGGAATCAAAGCCCGTTATATCACCTGCGACCTGACGGTTCACGGAGACGGCCGATACTGGCTGGACCGGTTGAGCCAGACTCCTGAACCGACTCACCTGCGGGCCCATGCGACTTGGCAAATTCCAACCTGGAGCCCCGAGTGGGGGACGACGATGACGCTCCGGCGGGTCCAGCGCGGCAGCCGTCTAGAAGCCACCTACAGCCCCCGCGCTCCCTTGTCGACCGACAGCTGGCGGGCGTTGCAGCAGGAACGGCGCCAAATCCCCATCCTGCAAATCCGTCCCCTGGTGCGGGGATCGGATCCTGAGGATCGGTGGCAGCAACTCCAAGTCGAAGCGGCCCGCCATGTCGAGTTGGAGCGTTTGACGTCCTTCCTGAAGGAGTATCCGTGGCCCGAACAGTCGGTCGCGTCCGCCAAGCGGGTGCGGCCTCCGCAGGGATGGGCCATTTGGCGTTGGGCCTCGCAGCCGGGCCTTTGGGTGGTTCGCTCGACGGATGGCATCGAAATCCAGGTGGAATGGCCGACGCGGGCGCACCCGGGAAACATCGGCATCGCGCTGGAGGGCGCGTCGCCCATCCCGATGAATGAGTGGGCGAGGGAGAGCCGGTTCAAGCGGTTGAGTCACGATCGGCAGTATTGGACCACATGGATTGCCCGCATCTTAATACCCGCGGTCGAAGCGTGGCGGGCGGGTCCAAACACTTAGCTGCTGTGCTCGGTGCGAAGGCCATCCAGCAGGGTGCGCATCAACGAGACTTCTTTGGCCAGCCGGCCCCGGCTGGTGGTAATCTCCAACAGCTCTTGCTGGGTGGGCGCGTTCAGGGGAACGTGCGCGGCAATCCAATAGGACAACAAGGCGGCGTTTTGCGGAAGGGGTGCGTGGCCCGATTCCGGACTCAGCATCGCCCAGAGCTCCGATGCCAAAGCCCAAGCCTCTTCGAAGAGCAGGGGCGGGATGGCTTCTTCGGTATCGGCCACGTACCGGAATTGACCGATCAGACCGTTGCCCTGGTGGCGGTAGGAGAGCATATGGGCGCGCTGGATGCCGGCGATGGTGAGCTGGGTGCCGTCGGTACTTTCGGAAAGGTCCAGCACGCGGCCGGTGGTGGCGACGGGGGCGGGTTCTCGGTCATTCCGCTCCAAGGCAAACACCAGACTGTGGTCCTGGGCGACTGCCAGGCGGATCGCGGCGCTGGATACCTTAGGCCGCAGCAGGATTGTGGAGACAATCCCGGGAAAGACGACCTCGGAAATGGGCACCAACGACATGCTGAAGGTCTCGCGAGCAGGCATCGCAGTCACCTCTTTCTGGTTATTGTATCATGGAAGCAGGGGAATAAGGCCTGGCCTTCGGCGGGAAGTTGGTGCCGACGGATGGCCACACTTTGAGGCGGGAGTGTAGAGAATGACATACCAGTTGACCGAGGAACAAGAGCTGTTTCGCGACACCGTGCGCCGGCTAGCCGTAGAGCGGGTGTTGCCCCGGGCTGGGGAGATAGACCGGACCGGAGAATTTCCCTGGGATATAGCGGAATTATTTTCTGAATACGGACTGATCGGTGTAGGCATGCCCGAAGAATTTGGGGGCGGCGGGGCGGACTTGCTGACCTTCTGCATTGCCGTTGAAGAGGTGGCCCGCGTCTGTGCGACTTCCAGCCTGATTATCGCCGCGCAGCACTTAGGCGCCATGCCCATCTTAGTGGGCGGTACGCGCGAGCAAAAGGCGCGCTTCATTCCCGACATTGCCTCTGGCAAGAAGCTGTCGGCGTTTGCGCTGACTGAACCGGAGGCCGGTTCGGACGCCGGCGGTACCCGGACCCGGGCTGTCCGGGACGGGGATACATATCGCATCACCGGTACGAAGGTCTTCATCACCAACGGCGGCTTGGCGAAGACCTTGGTGGTGTTCGCGTCGACCAATCCGGAAGCCGGGGTCCGCGGGGTGTCCGCCTTTGTCGTGGATGGGGAGTCAAGCGGGCTCTCGGTGGGCCGCATCGAAGAAAAGATGGGCATCCGCGGTTCGCAAACCGCCATGTTGAATTTTGACGACGTCCGGGTGCCGGCCGAGAATTTGCTGGAACAGGAAGGCAATGGATTCAAGATTGCTATGCGCACGCTGGACCGAACGCGGCCCGGAATTGCCGCCCAAGCCCTAGGCATTGCGCAGGGTGCGCTGGACGTGACTCTGGAACACTTGCTGCAGCGGCGCCAGTTTGGCCGGCCTTTGGCCGAGCAAGAGGCCATCCAGTTCATGCTGGCTGACATGGAGACACAGATTGAAGCGAGCCGGCACTTGCTGTACAAAGCCGCGGAGGTCGTCGAAACGGCGGGCTTTGACGCGGTCTCCTCGCCCGAGGTGACACGCTATTCGGCGATGGCGAAGCTGATGTGCTCGGACACCGCCATGCAGGTCACGACGGACGCGGTCCAGTTGTTCGGGGGTTATGGTTATGTCCGTGACTATCCCGTGGAGCGGATGATGCGGGACGCCAAGATTACGCAAATTTACGAGGGAACCAACCAAATTCAGCGGTTGGTAATTTTCCGCAATCTGTTGCAGAAGGGAAAGAATTGATGGCGATGTACTCGATTCGGGATCTGGCGGGGCATGTGGGCGAAGAGGTTGACGTCCGCGGCTGGATGACCCACTTCCGGTCCTCCGGCAAAATACACTTTATGATTCTCAGGGACGGGACAGGATCGGTGCAGGCCGTTATCAAGCCCGCGAATTTGGCATCCCAGCCGGTGGGGTTTGACACCTTCGAGCAGTTGGAGCAAGAGAGCGCGATGGCCATACGCGGGCTAGTCCGGGCGGACCAGCGTGCCCCGTCGGGGGTAGAACTGGATGTGACCGGCATGGAGCGGCTGTCGCCCGCCCCGGGGTATCCCATTCAGCCGAAGGAGCATGGGGTGGACTTTTTAATGGAGCACCGCCACCTCTGGGTGCGCAGCTCCCGTCAAGCGGCCATTCTCCGGGTGCGGGCGCGCATCATTCATGCCATCCGAAACTTCCTCGACGACCACGGGTTTGTGGTGGCCGACCCACCGATTTTGACACCTGCTGCCGCGGAGGGGACGACCACGCTTTTTGGCATCGACTATTTCGGCGAACCCGCGTTCTTGTCGCAATCCGGGCAACTGTATATGGAAGCTTTGGCGATGGCCTTGGGACGGGTGTACTCATTTGGTCCCACCTTTCGGGCCGAGAAATCGAAGACCCGCCGCCACCTGACCGAATTCTGGATGGTGGAACCAGAAATGGCCTTTTGCGACTTCGAGGAAAATCTAGTGTGGCAGGAGAACCTGTTGAGCCACATCGTGCAGGATGTGCTGGCACATAACCGGGCCGATTTAATCCAGTTGGAGCGGAACCTGCAGGTGCTGGAGCAGGTGGTGGCGCCTTTCCCGCGCATTACTTATGACGACGCCTTGGATCGGCTGAAGAGCGTGGACATGCCCCTGGAATGGGGCGAAGACCTGGGCGCGCCGCACGAGACAGCCTTAGCGGCCATGTTTGATAAGCCGGTGTTTCTGACCCACTTCCCTAAAGGGTTTAAGGCCTTTTACATGCAACCCGATCCCAACCGCCCGGATGTGGTGCTGGCGGCGGACTTGCTGGCGCCGGAGGGGTACGGGGAAATCATCGGCGGCAGTCAGCGCATTCATGACTTGGACTTGCTGCTGAAGCGTCTTGAAGAAAATAACATGGACCCCCAAGACTACAGCTGGTATGTTGATTTGAGACGCTATGGGACGGTCCCGCACAGCGGGTTTGGACTGGGTCTGGAGCGCGTGGTGGCGTGGATTTGCGGATTGGAGCACGTGCGCGAAACCATTCCGTTTGCCCGCACATTGAACCGGGTCTGGCCGTAGCTGTAGAGGGAGGAAGATACTGGGATGGACGAGCAGTCGATAAGCATCGGCGAATACTTGAAGAGCGCTCGGACCAAGCGGCGCTTGACAATCCCTGAAGTCAGCCAAGAACTGCACATTCGTGAGGACTACTTGGAGGCTTTGGAGAAAGACGCCTGGGATCGCCTGCCCGGGGAGGTGTATGGCCAGGGGTTCCTCAGGAGTTACGCGCGCTATTTGGATGCGGACGCCGAGCAGTTGGTGCAATACCGCAAGCGGTTGGCGGCCAAGGAGCCGCCGGCCGCAGCGACGCCCAGCCGCAGTACTCCGCCCCCGACGCGACAGCGCCGGAATCGCGCCCCGGTTCAAAAGCCGGTTGTGCCGCAGTCCACGCGCCGCCGTGCGCCGACGGCCGCGAAGGAGCCGCAGGGGTCTGGTCGCGTGGTCCTCGGGGCCGCGGTGGTGCTAGCGGTTCTGTTCGGCGTAGGACTCTATCTGCTGCCGAAGAGTGCGCCGACCGCCACGGCTGGGGCCAGCACCTCGCACACTCCCTCCGATTCGGTCAATCGTCAGCACCATCATTCGCCCAAAAGTCCACCGCCGTCGAAAACCCATTCGGCGCCTTCGCCGTCGCCGACAATCACCCTGACGTCAAACCAAGTCCAAAGCGGCGGCAACACGACGGTGGTTTACGCGGTGAATCAAAGCCCGGTGACCGTGCATTTGAGTTTTACGGGGCCGTGCTGGGTGGAAGTATGGAGGAACGGAGTCACCGCCAATCCCTATGGGGTCACCTATCAAGCCGGCCAAACCTTGACCGTCACGGCTAATACCAGCGTGAAGGTGCGATTGGGCACGCGTCTGGCCAATGTTGCGGTCAACGGCCATCCGGTATCAGTTCCCGATCCGACCCAGCGTGTCATCAATCTCACCTTCCAGCACTCATAACCTATAGCCAGCGGGCCATACTAGCGAAGTGAATTTCGCTTCAGGAGGCCCGCTCACATGTTGAAACAATGGACATTGGCAGCCGGGGCAACCGCGATGCTGTCGCTGATGTTGCCTGGCACGGCACTGGCTGCGGGGGAATCCAGCACGCTTGCGCCTGAAGTCGGGGCGCGTGCAGCCATCTTGGTAAATGCGCGAAACGGGGCCATTCTGTACGAGAAGAATGCCTTTCGGCAAATGGATCCAGCGTCTCTGACCAAAATGATGACGGCTCTGTTGGTGATTGAGCACGGGCATCTGAATCAAGTCGTCACCATCTCCAAACGGGCGGATTATACCTCCGGCTCGTCCCTGCACATCTCCCAGGGTCAGCAATATACCCGGTTGGATTTGCTCAAAGGGCTCCTGCTGCGGTCCGGCAATGACGCGTCGGTCGCGCTCGCCGAAAGCGAGGCGGGCAGTGTGGAGCGGTTTGTGGCGGAAATGAATGTCAAGGCGCAGCAGTTAGGGGCCTTCAATACGTCGTTCGAGAACACCCACGGATTGACGCGGCCCGGCCACTACAGTTCCGCCTACGACTTGTCCCTTATAGCCCGGACGGCGCTACGGCTGCCCTTATTTCAGGAAATCGTGAAGAGCCCGGAGCAGGATATTCTGGAACTGACCCGCCACAAGAAACGCACCATCCACACAACGAACGCGCTGTTGTTTGGGTTTCCGGGGGCGGACGGGGTCAAAACCGGCACCACATCGGCGGCCGGCAAGTGTTTGGTGGCGTCTGCCACGCGGGATAATCGCCAACTCATTGCGGTGGTCCTGTATAGTCCCGATCGCTGGCAGGATGCCGGATCGCTGCTAAACTGGGGATTTTCTCAATGGAGTTCGGTTAAGGCGCTGTCGTCCGGGGACGCCATGGTGAAGCGGCCAGTGGCGGGGGGCAATCCGGAGACGGCGGCCTTAGCCCCGCACCACTCGGTGTGGGTGGATATTCCCTTGAACGGCGGCTATGCGACCAGTGTGGATGTGCCGGCGCGTCTTCGGCCTCCGCTCTCACCCACGCAGCGAGCGGGGTTCATCACCATCACCCCGCCCGCGCAGCCGCCCATCCGGGTTGGATTGTATCCCACCCAGCGGGTCCGCAAGAAGCTCCCACCGGTGCGGTTCTGGGACTGGCTCTTGCATCGTCATCCTCGATAGTTGGGTGTGCCATAGGTTAAGAGCTTCTTCATGGTGACCAATTGATAGCCCTTTTGCTTGAGGTCCTGGATGATGGTGGGTAGAGCGATATCGGTTTGTTTGCAGGTATCGGACGCATGCATCAAGACGATGTCGCCGGGATGGATGCGCGTCACTACCCGGCGTATGATGGTGCCCACTCCGGGATTCATCCAGTCCAACGAATCTGTGCCCCAGGTGACGGTGGTATAGCCAATTTGCTTGGCAGCGGCGATAGTCCGAGGGCTGAAGTCGCCGTTGGGCGGCCGCACGAAAGTTGGGGCTTGACCTGTAATGTCTTTAATCACCTGGTTGGCCTTTTGGATGTTTTCCTGAACCCCGGCATTGGAGAGGCCGGTGTAATTGACATGGGCCCAACCGTGGGATTCCACCTCATAGCCCGCATCCGCCATCGCTTTTACTAATGCGGCGTTCTGTCTGGCCCAAGGCCCGGAGACAAAGAAGGTGGCTGCCACGTGGTCGCGTTTGAGGATGTCGAAAACTTTGGTGGGCATGACCGTACCCCAGGAGATGTCAAAGGTAAGGGCCGCGACTTTCTGATTGGTGGTGACATCTCGGAGGGAATAGCGGTCGACGGGCTGGAGTGGCGCAGCCGTGCCGAGAGCAGGACCGGGGCGATGTATGACGCCCAGGACCATCACCACGAGTAGCAGCATGACGCCCGTGGTCACCGTACGGCGGATCCAATGGTGCGGAACGGTATAAATACGCACAATTTGTCCTCCTCGCGCTTTGCTGATGTAATGTACGTGCTCTAAGCGCGGGACAGAACGTGCAGGGACCAGCCAATTTGTAGCAATTCGAGAGCCCGGCACGCTTCGGCCGATGTGCAGGCGGGCGACTGGTCTCCCCTTCAGAAAACCATCCTTGACGAGACCCTCATCGACACGCTCTCTTTATTTTCTCAAGTTGGTAGGCTATGATAACGGGCGAGGTGATGAGCAGCATGGCCGCCAAGGTGGGTATGGTGAGTCTCGGGTGTCCGAAAAATCGCGTAGACTCAGAAGTAATGTTGGGACTGTTGGAGGAGGCGGGCTATCAGTTGACGCCGGCCGCCTCAGAAGCCGAGGTGCTCATCGTCAACACCTGTGGTTTTATTGATGCTGCCAAACAAGAGTCGATTGATACCATATTGGAAATGAACCGATTCCGCGAAAACGGGCAGTTGAAAGCCCTGGTGATGGCGGGGTGCTTGTCGCAGCGTTATCAGCAGCACCTCTGGGATGATCTCCCGGAAGTGGATGCGATGGTGGGGACGGGGGAGTTTCACCGGATTGTGGAGGCCGTAGAGGGCGCGCTTGAGGGCAGCCGTCCCAGTTTCTGGGGTGAGATGCCGGTGAGCGGCGTGGAGCGCCCGCGCCGTTTGACGACACCCAAATACACGGCATATTTAAAGATTGCCGAAGGATGCGACCACAGCTGCGCGTTTTGTGCTATTCCGCAAATGCGCGGCGGGTACCGCAGCCGGCCTCTGGCCGACATCGTCAAGGAGGCGCGTCACCTGGTGGCCCAAGGCGTGCGGGAGTTGGTGTTGATTGCCCAGGATTCCACCATCTGGGGCCACGACCTGTACGGGCATCCGGAGTTGCCGCGCCTTCTCTACGCGCTTCAAGAGATTCCGGATTTGTTGTTTGTGCGGCTGATGTACAGTTACCCGACGCAAGTGACGCCGGAATTGGTGCGGGCCATGCGGGATTTGCCGGTGGTGGCGCCGTATTTGGACATGCCGTTGCAGCACGCTCATCCCGACTTGCTGAAGCGGATGGGCCGCCCGTTCCGCCGCGAGAAGACCGAGCGCGTGCTGGGGATGGTGCGGGACGCAGTCCCGGACCTGACTTTGCGCACCACCTTCATTGTCGGTTTTCCGGGTGAGACCGAGGAGCACCACGAAAGCCTCTTAGCGTTTATTGAGGGCATGCGCTTTGACCACGTGGGGATTTTTACCTATTCGCCGGAGGAAGGGACCCGCGCGGAAGGCTTAGGCGACCCGGTTCCCGACGAGGTCAAGCAGAGCCGGCGGCGGCAGGCGATGCTGTTGCAGCGGCGCCTGGTAGGCGGCATTCGGGGCCGCCATATCGGCCAGGTGCATCCCACCATCATCGAGGAGGTGGGCGACACCGTGAGCATTGGGCGGGGAGCGACCGATGCCCCGGGCATTGACGGTGTGACCTACGTGAAAGGCCGGTTTGAGGTGGGGCAAATTGTGCCGGCCCGGATTACGGCTGTCAAGGAATATGACCTGATGGCTGAGCCTGACGTTGGTTAAATTAGCCGATTGGCTGACCCTCAGCCGGGTCTTGTTGACGCCGGTGATTGCCGCAATGTGGCTGTCACCGGCGTTGGCCTGGCATTGGGCGGGCGTGGCCGTGTTTGTGGTGGCGGGGCTGACGGACGTGGCTGACGGCCGTATTGCCCGCTATTTGAACCAGACCAGCCGGTTTGGCGCCTACGTGGATCCCTTAGCCGACAAATTGTTGGTCTTGGTGACGGCCGCGGCGCTGGTGTTTGATCATCGGCTGGCGGTATGGTGGCTGGCGGTGGTGGTGGCACGGGAGCTTGCGGTGACGACCCTGCGCTCGGTGCTCAAACCCGGAGTGAGTATGCCGGCGCGGCCCTTGGCCAAATGGAAGACGCTGGTGCAGTTATTTGCGGTCGGGGCGGCCAGTGTACTGAGCGGGTGGGTCCCGCTGACGCTCCTGATTGTATCCGCGGTGCTCACGGTCTGGACCGGAGGCGAATATATCCGGGATTACTGGCCTCATATCGAGGTGTGAGGCTGGATCGCAATACCAATAGAGACAAGCATTGACGCGGCTTTGGCCGCGTTTTCTATGTTATACTGCCCACGATTCGTGTCGAACCGTGAAGGAGGCGCCCCATGAAGGTTTCCGCAAAGCAGATTTTAGTCGCTGTGATTTCGTTAGTGATGACGTTGGGCGTGCTCCTGGGCGGTGAGAAACTTTACCGCTCCACGATTGTGGATTCGCCGTTGATGTCTAACTTGGGTGCGATTCGGGGAGTCCGGCAGGCGTCCCTTCAAGGCAGCGTGGTCACGGTCCGCCCGCAAAGCGGCGCCGATTTGATGACGGTATACCAGGCCGTGGCGACATCGGCGGCGCGGGCGCTGGGCCATGCGCCAGCCAAAATTGTGCTTCAGAGCCGCAGCAATGCGACGTTGAATCAATTGGCGGACAACGCGGCCTTTGTCATCGCCCAGGCTGAGGCGACGGGACAGTTTGTGTCCATGAAGCACAGTTTGGAACAGCAAGCGCAGGCGGATGGTGCCCGGGCGACGGTGGAGTTGGACAGCCATCATGTGTACATCACGTGGCATCAGCAGCACGCGGTACTGTACGATGTTCAGCCGATCGAGATTGGGGGGAGCAGCCATGCTTAAAGAAATCGGCGCCGGCGTGGTGGTGGCGGTCCTCGTTTTTTTGGGCCTGCAAGGCGTCAATATATGGCCGCTGCTGCTCTTGGCGGCTTTGGCGGGCGTTCTGCTGGCAAGCGGGATGATGGGCCGCATTAATCTCGGCAACCGCCGCAAGGTCGAGGTCGGCACCCGGTCCACCATTACGTTTACCGATATCGGCGGGCAGCACACGGCGAAAAATGAGTTGATTGAGGCATTGGAGTTTGTGCTCCGTCCTGATGATATCGAGCGGTTGGGTATTCGTCCGTTGAAAGGCATTTTGCTGACAGGTCCGCCAGGAACTGGAAAAACATTGCTGGCCAAGGCCGCTGCCAACTATACCGACTCCATTTTTTTGGCGGCGTCTGGCTCCGAGTTCGTGGAGATGTATGCGGGCGTTGGGGCGCAGCGGGTTCGCCAACTCTTCAAGGAGGCGCGGCAAATCGCCCGCCGGGAAAACCTGAATTCGGCCATCATCTTCATCGATGAAATTGAAGTCATGGCCGGTCGTCGCGGACAGCACCAAAG
This sequence comes from Bacillota bacterium, assembly GCA_021798975.1. Taxonomy (GTDB): domain Bacteria; phylum Bacillota; class Sulfobacillia; order Sulfobacillales; family Sulfobacillaceae; genus Sulfobacillus_B. The sequence continues at coordinate 22,056 of JAJZBJ010000014.1, forward strand.
CCATCTGGAATACGATCAGACCTTGAACCAGCTGCTGGTAGAGATGGATGGGATGGCGACCGACGACGAGGTGCGGATTTTGGTCATGGCGGCCACCAACCGCGCCGACCTCATTGACCCGGCCCTGCTCCGGCCGGGACGGTTCGACCGGACGGTTCGCGTGGACCTGCCGGATCGTCAGGGCCGCGAAGCCATTTTACTGTTGCATACCCGCAACAAGCCATTGTCGGACAATGTGGATTTGAGCCGGATCGCACTAGAGACCTTTGGCTTTTCGGGTGCGCACTTGGAGAGCGTCTGCAATGAGGCCGCCATTCTCGCGTTGCGGGAGGACACGGCGGCCGTAGATCACGACCATTTTAAGGCGGCCATCGACAAAGTCCTGCTCGGGGAGAAATTGGACCGCCATTTGGATCGGGAGGAGTTGTACCGTGTCGCCATTCACGAGGGAGGACATGCCATCGTGGGCGAATTGGTCAACCCCGGATCGGTCTCATCCATCACCATTGCCCCGCGCGGCATGGCGTTGGGTTTTGTGCGGCAGGCCCCGCTGGATGACCGGCTCTTGCAGACCGTGTCCGAATTGAAAGCGGACATTGCCGTCTGCTTGGCGGGCTCCACGGCCGAGCGGTTGGTGCTGGGCGAGCAGAGCACGGGGGCGGCCAATGACTTTGAAAAGGCCTGGGACATTGCGCGCCGCATGGTCACGGCCGGATTGTCATCCCTGGGGGTTGTTCAGGAAGAGGCTTTGTCGCCGGAGGTTCTGTATCAGACCGTGCATGAAATCATTCGGGACTCGCAGGAAATCGTGGATGAACTGATTGACACTCATCGGGAGTCCTTGACCCGATTGGCGGACCTGCTCATGGATCAGGAAACGCTGCCGGGTGAGGCGGTTCGGCAGTTGGTCGCCTGAAGAAGAATAGCCCGCGGGACCGCCGGCAAGATCTGAATGCCGGCGGTTCTTTTTTTACACCGGTTTGACAAGCGGACTGGACCTGGCTAGCGTGAAGCCATGACCCAAGAAGGGGTGGTTCACGCATGTTGAAGGTCACCTGTCAGCCGCTCACGAGGGAGCAGATGCCGGAGTTTCTGGCATTTATCGAGGGCGAGGCGTTTTCCGATAATCCCCGCTGGTCGGCGTGCTATTGTGTCTTCCACTATCTGAACGACCAGGATGACGGGAACTGGGCCGAGCGCGGCCCGGGAATTAATCGCGCTGAATTACAGAACCGGGTGGCGGAGGGTACCGGCACATGGATCGTAGCGTATGGACATGGCCAGATTGTGGGATGGGTGAATGCGGACCTGCGGCCTAGGCTGTCTCGCTATGACGAGTGGCAGGTGCCGTCGGATCCCGACACCGGCGTTGTGGCGTGTTTTGTGGTCCACCCCCAGTTGCGCCGCCAGGGGATTGCCTCGCAACTGCTGGCGGCAGCCCAGGATCACTTGCGCGGTCTGGGCGCGGCGCGAGTCGAGGCCTATGTGGTGACGGATCCGGAGCAGAGTTCCGACGATAATCTGAGCTACGAGCAGTTGGCACACCACGGGCCGTTGCCCATGTATGTGGCAGCCGGGTTTCAGGTGGGGGAAAGCCGGGATGGGATCACGCGGGTCGTGAAGGCATTCGGAGCGGGTTAGAGAAGGACGGGTTTCTTCGTTGATCAAGTGAACTCGTCGTTGTGTCAACTTGCGATTTTCCAGTATTTCGGCTAACATAACTTGTTATCGCATCGGAACAGGTGATCAGATGATTGAGACCGCCCAGATTATTGCCGTCGGCGACGAGGTGTTGTGGGGAGAAACCGTCAACACCAACGCGGCGTGGATGGCTCAGTTTTTGATGAAGTTCGGCATCCGTCCCGCATTTCAATGTGTGGTGCCGGATCAAGAGGCGGCGATTGGGCAGGCTTTGATGCGGGCAATTCGGTCGGCGGATTTGACTGTGGTAATCGGCGGCTTGGGACCGACTGCGGACGATAGGACAGTGGACGCGGTCAGCCAGGCGCTGCGCGTACCGGTGGACATTCATTCCCAGGTGCTGGAGCACATATCCGGCCGGCACAGTCGGCAGGCGGGATGGGAGGCGTCGATCCGCCGCCAGTCGCGCGTGCTGAGGGGCGCGGAGGTGTGGCTGAACTTCCGGGGGCAGGCACCCGGCCAAGTCGTCGCGACCACGGCGCCCGACCGGTGGGTGGTACTGTTGCCGGGACCTCCCAGTGAGATGAAGGGTCTGGCGGAAACGGGAATGGCCGATTGGCTGGCCTCCCGGACGCGATCCCGCATCCATCGGGACACCTATTCCATTTTTGACTTAGGCGAGTCGGCCGTGGCGGCCTATTTGGCGCCGTTGCTGCAGGGACAACATCCGCAAACCGGCATCTATGCTCAGCCGGGCCGGGTGGATGTCCGAGTTGAAACGCCCGATACCTATGATGGCCGGATACAGCGAGAACGCAGTCGGGCCTGGGTGCTGACACACGTTCCTGTGCCTGTGTATGTATTGGGGGAGACCAGCCGCGAGGCGTATCTCATCCATTGGCTTTCCGATCGGCGAATGACCGTGGCAGCGATGGAATCGTTGACCGGTGGACTGCTGCTGTCGACACTGATTGCTCATCCGGGTGCGTCCGCATCGGTAGTGGGCGGAGCGGTGGCGTATACCGATCAGATGAAACACAGGTTCGGCGTAGCGCGTGACGTGCTGGAGACTCATGGACCCGTCAGCGCGCAATGCGCGGAGGCGATGGCGGAGGCGGCGCGGCACTCTTTTGATGCAGACGTAGGCCTCGCGACCACAGGATTTGCCGGGCCGGACGGTGGCACGGCGTCCGACCCGGCAGGCACATTCTATGTTGCTTGTGCAGGACCCGGGGGTACAGTCAGCCATCGCCGCTATACTCCCTTAGATCGGCAGGCCGTTCGCCAAATGGCGGTACAAACAGCCATGAGTGCCGTATGGGAAGTTTTAAAGTTGCCCACGCTACTGTAAAAATTGAACCTTTCTACGAAGGAGTTACCTATGACCGAACAAGAAACGACGTTCCAATCCATGAATTTGTCGCCCTCGGTGCTAAAGGCGCTGCAGGGCATGGGTTTTGAGGAACCATCCCCGATTCAAAAGAAGACCATTCCCTTGATTTTGGAAGAGCATGACCTCATCGGCCAGGCACAAACCGGCACCGGCAAGACGGCGGCCTTTGGCGTGCCGATTGTCGAGCGGTTGGATCACCGCTCCAAGCGGGTTCAGGCTTTGGTACTTGCTCCCACGCGGGAGCTGGCGATTCAGGTTTCCGAGGAAATTACCAAAATCGGCAAGTTTGCCGGAATTAAGGTGGTCCCGATTTATGGCGGCCAGTCCTATGACCGTCAAATCCGAGCCTTGGAGCATGGCGCGCAGGTTGTGATTGGGACCCCGGGGCGGGTTATGGACCACATCCGCCGCGGGACCTTGAAGTTGGACCACGTGAAGATGATGGTGCTCGACGAGGCCGACGAAATGCTGGACATGGGCTTTATCGAGGATGTTGAGTTTATTTTGCAAAACGTGCCCGAGGAGCGCCAGACGCTCTTGTTCTCAGCTACCGTTCCAGACCCGATTGCCAAACTGTCGCGGCGCTATTTGAAAGAGCCCGTTCACGTCAATATTAGTCCTGAGCGTTTGACCGTTCCGCTCATCGACCAGGTGTTCTACGAAGTGCGGGAATACGAGAAGCTGGATTCCCTGACTCGCATCCTGGACATGGAAGGGGCGGAGCGCACCATCATCTTCTGCCGGACCAAAAAACGCGTCGATGAATTGACGGAAGGGCTGCAGGCCCGCGGTTATACCGCGGAGGCGATTCACGGCGACCTCAATCAGGTGCAGCGGAACCGCGTCATGAAGCGGTTTAAAGATGGCGGCAGCGAAATTCTGGTCGCCACAGACGTGGCGGCCCGCGGTCTTGACATCGAAAATGTCAGCCACGTGATTAACTACGATTTACCACAGGACACGGAGAGCTATGTGCACCGAATCGGGCGTACCGGCCGCGCCGGCCGGAGCGGCACGGCGATTTCGCTCATCCATCCCAAGGAGTTCCGCCAACTGCGGCAAATGGAGCGGATCTTGCGGGTTCGACTGCAGCGCCGGCCCCTACCCACCATGGCGGATGTGGCAGAAAAGCAGCGCGAGGCACTCAAGCTGCGCCTGGCGGATGAGATTCAGCGCGGTGTCCTGCCGGCCTACCAGGACTTGGTGATGCAACTGGCCGAGGAATATGACTCGGTCGACATTGCCGCAGCCGCTGTCCGCTTGATGGTGGACAAAGGACGCGACACCGCGTCAGACGAGTTTGGCGAGACCGGGGCAGAGCCCGGCATGGTGCGGCTGTTCCTCAATTTGGGCCGCATGGATCGCGTCACACCTGCCGATATCGTGCGCGGCATGGCGGAAGGCGCCGGGATTCAGGGCAGTGTGATTGGATTGATCGACATCTACGATCGCTTTACCTTCGTCGAAATGCCTAAAGACGCGGTGAAAAAGGTGCTCCAAAATGTCGGATCGATTATGATCCGAGGGAAGAGTGTGAATCTGGAGCCAGCACGCCCGCGGTAAGCAGGAGTTCGACCAGCAAAGGCGAATTGTTGCCCCAGAGGTAAGTTGGGGGAGGACAAACGATGGCAATGGATCGGGAAAAAGCGCTGGATTTAGCTCTGGCGCAGATTGAAAAGCAGTTCGGCAAGGGTTCGATTATGCGGCTTGGGCAGGAGTCAACCCGGGCCGCAATCGAGGTAGTCTCGACCGGATGTTTGACACTCGACTTGGCCATGGGGGTTGGTGGATTGCCGCGCGGCCGGGTTGTGGAAATCTACGGTCAAGAGTCTTCCGGGAAAACCACGGTGGCGTTGCATGCCATCGCCGAGGCCCAGAAGACCGGCGGCGTGGCCGCGTTCATCGACGTGGAGCACGCTTTGGACCCGCTTTATGCGTCGCGTCTGGGCGTGAACTTGGATGAGTTGCTGATTTCACAGCCCGACACGGGGGAACAGGCGCTGGAAATTGCTGAGGCGCTGGTGCGATCCGGGGCTGTCGACATTGTGGTGGTTGACTCGGTCGCGGCGTTGGTTCCCCGAGCAGAAATCGAAGGCGAAATGGGCGACGCGCACGTGGGATTGCAGGCCCGCTTAATGTCGCAGGCGCTCCGGAAGCTGACCGGTGCCATTTCCAAGTCGCGCACGGTGGCGGTCTTTATCAACCAGCTGCGTGAAAAGGTCGGTATTATGTTTGGCAACCCCGAGACCACGCCCGGAGGGCGCGCTCTAAAGTTCTACTCCTCCATCCGATTGGAAGTACGCCGCATCGACAGCCTGAAGCAGGGGACGGACGTCGTGGGCAACCGAACCCGGGTCAAAGTCGTCAAGAATAAGGTTGCGCCCCCGTTTAAGCAGGCGGAATTTGACATCTTGTACGGGGAAGGCATTTCGCGGGAAGGCAGCATCTTGGACTTGGCGGTAGACCTGGGATTCATTCAAAAGAGCGGCGCCTGGTACGCGTACGGCGACACCCGGCTAGGTCAGGGACGGGAGAACACACGGGATTACCTGAAGGCCAACCCGGAGTTGGCGCAGGAGCTGGACCGGCGGATTCGCCAGCAAGTGCAGGGGGTGGCGGAGAGCGACGCGCCGCCAGATGCCTTGAGCGATGTCGAATGAAGCCAAGATTCTCGCACTCCGCTGGCTAAGCCAGCGGAGTCTTACCGTGCGGGAGGTAAAAGACCGACTCGAACGCCGGGGTTTGGACACGGACGTGATCGACGCAGCCTTGGAAGATTTGGTCAGACGCGGCTACCTCAATGACGAACGGGTGGCCGAATTCGAAGTGAGGCGCGCCTTGGAACGCCACCAGGGGCCCGCTTACGTGCGCGCCCGGCTCACGCAGCGGGGCGTGGAGAGAAGCATTCGGGACGCTCAGTTGGCGGCTTTGTATGCCGAGACAGACTGGCTGGCAATTGCCGAACCGTTGAGGCAGCGGTACGATAGAAGTAGTCCTACCGGTCGAGCCCGCTTGATTCGGCGTATGGCGCGGGAGGGATTTCCCGCTTCGGTGATTCGCCGTGTGGCTGACGGGGAGAGGAGTGACATCATCGATGGCCTTGAAGATTATTGAGGACTGCATCGCCTGTGGGGCGTGTGAGCCGGAGTGCCCCAACGACGCTATCTCAGAGGGCACCGACATTTATGTCATTGATCCCAGCCATTGCACAGAGTGCTACGGCTTTTACACCACCCAGCAGTGCGCAGATGTTTGTCCGGTGGAGTCTTGCGTGCAGGACGACGCGCACGCGGACGATGCCGAGCGTTTGCTCCTCAAGTTCCGCGCGCTTTACCCAGATCGGGCGATGGAGAATACCGATAAATGGAATCCACCGGTCTTGTAGAGCAACCCGCCTAGGCGTATTCCGTGACATATCATGAAGTGAAGCGGACGCTATCAGAAAGGGGTGGCACCAAATGCATATGCCGTCATTTGGCTGGGGAGGCAGCACGCGCGGTTTGGGCACGCTGATCGCCGTGTTGATGCGGTACCCAGAGGTATCGAGCGTGCAATGCAATCCTGAAGCCAAGACCATTCAAGTGACCTTCGTGGTGCGGGGAGCGGTGAGTGATGAGGCCTGGACCCGAGTGGCTGAGGAAGGCGGAACCGCCCTGGTCAGTTATCGCGAGATGACTAAACGGCCCCTCACCACCATTGAGTTGAGCCGAGACGTGGTGGGCGGTGTCACCACCGTAGAGCTTGTACGGGACACCGATACGGTATCGGTGGAGGAAATTGGCATCTTGATCGAGATCATGCGCGAGCATGGTGAACTCACCGTCCTCTATGACCCCCATGACCTGTTGGAAGAAGACATGATGGTGCAGGAGGAGACGATTCAAGAACGGCTGCAGGCTCTGCTGCAGGAAGGCGGAGGCCAGCTGGTGGCCATGCGCGATGAGGGGCGCGTGCTCATCTTTAACACGTAATCGGAGGACACAGCATGCGGGTGTTGTTAGTCGGGGACATCGTAGGCAAAACGGGACGGCGTATGGTCACGACGCACATCCGCGCCCTCAAAGCCAGCCAGCAGGTGGATCTGGTCGTAGCCAACGGCGAAAATGCGGCCGGTGGCAACGGGCTGACGCATGACGTCCTGGATGAGTTGCTGAGTTGCGGGATTGACGTCATCACCGGCGGGAACCACATCTTTGACAAAAAGGAAGTCTTTCAGTTTATTGACGACGTCCCGCAGGTCTTGCGGCCGCTCAACATGCCGCCCGGCACCCCGGGGCGCGGTTATGTGGTGGTGAGTCCGACCGGAATTCCCGTCGCGGTCGTGAATTTGGCGGGGCGGGCGTTCATGCCGTTTCAGTACGACGACCCCTTTCGCGCGATTGACGACCTCTTGGGAATGTTGGCCGGCGAAGTCGCCCATGTGATTGTCGATTTTCACGCCGAGACCACCTCGGAAAAGGTCGCGCTGGGTTGGTATCTGGACGGTCGAGCCAGTATTGTGGTGGGCACCCACACGCATGTGCAGACGGCTGATGAGCGGATATTGCCGCACGGGACGGCCTACTTGACGGACTTGGGCATGACCGGCCCCATGGATTCGGTAATCGGGGTCAAGACCGAGCTGGTGCTGCAAAAGCTGCGCACTCAGTTGCCCGTCCGTTTTGATACGGCTACCGGCGCGGGGCAGTTCGGCGCCCTCTTGGTTGATGTGGATGCCGACGGCCGAGCTCAGGCTGTGGAGCGCATGTTAATTCGGGAGTAGAGGAGGATCCAGGATGCGGTTTCATGGAATGGAGATGCCGGTTGTGGATACCCACGCTGACAGCCTAGGCGCGGTGTTGAGGAACGAGCGGCACCTGTATGAGCGGTCAGACACCGGACAATTGGATTTTCCCCGGATGCTGGAGGGCGGACACACGCTCCAGTTTTTTTCGTTGTGGGTGGAACCCGAGTACAAGCCGGAACGATCTCTGGCGCGTCTTTTGCAATACATTGACGCCTTCTGGCGCGAGGTGGGCGAGCATCCGGAAAGTATTCAACCGGTCTGCGATTGGCCGAGTTTGGAGGCGGTCCTCACAACCGGAAAAATCGGCGGGGTACCCTCCATCGAGGGAGCGGAAGGGGTGGGCACCGACCCAGCAGTGGTGCGATTGCTGCACCGGCTGGGTGTGCGGTTGATGAGTTTGACATGGAATGAGCGAAACGCCTTGGCCGACGGGGCCGGGGAAGAGCCCGGGGGCGGCGGGGTGAGTCGAGCAGGCCGGGCCATTATCCATGAGATGAACCGGGTTAACATGATCGTGGATGTTTCCCATATTGCCGAAGCCGGATTCTGGGACGTGCTGGAGATTAGTGAGCGGCCGGTGATTGCATCGCACTCCAATTGCCGGGAACTGGCGCCGCATCGCCGCAATCTGTCGGATGCCCAGATTCGCGCCTTGGCGGATCAGGGCGGTGTTCAGGGGATTACCTTCGTGCGCGGATTCCTGGCCGGCAACGAGGATTTGGATCGGGTGATCGACCACATGGCGCACGCGATCGAGGTCGTCGGATCCGATCAGCATGTCGGACTGGGCTCGGACTTTGACGGCGTGGACAAGGCCGTAACCGGACTTGAGGATGTGACGTGTTTGCCGCGATTGGCGGAGCGGATGAGCGAACGCCAATTTTCCGATGAAACCATCGGGCGGGTCTTGGGGTACAATTACATTGAATTTTTGAAAAAGACATGGACATCTCAGTGAGGAGGACTACCGTGAGTCACGCGCTTAACGTACATATTGCAGAAGGGACCCCGTTTGAGCATCCGTCGGATGTGTTGGTGTTGGGGGTTTTTGAAGACGGGGGATTGGACGGGTCAGCCAAGGAACTGGATACCCGTTTGAATGGGGTGCTGGGCGCTTCGATGGCCCGTCAGGAATTCGGCGGCAAATGGCTGGAAACCTGGAGCACGTATACCGCGGGGGCCGTGTCAGCCCACCGGGTACTGGTCCTGGGCCTGGGGAAGAAGGAAGCGTTCGGACTCACCGAGCTTCGGCAGGCCGCCGGCCAGAGTGCGCAATGGGCTCTGGGCCAGCATGCCAAGAGTTTGGCTTGGGTGACCCCGGCTATCGCCGGCAATGCCGAGCAGGTGGCTGAGGCGATGGCAGAGGGCTTGCTGTTGGGGTCATGGGCTTTTACACCCTATACCATGGAGCCCAAGTCCGACAGCTTGACCGAGGCATCCCTGCTGGGACTGCCCGCCGAGGCCAGAGGCGGCATTGAGCGGGGCCGGATTATTGCGACTGCCCAGAACTTGGTGCGCGACTTGGGCCAGCGACCGTCCAATAAGCTGTACCCGGAACTGTTGGCCGATGAGGCGCGCCGTCAGGGTCAGGCGCATGGCTTCGAGGTCGACGTGTTTGATGAGGCCAAGCTCAAAGAACTGGGCATGGAGGCGCTCTTGGGTGTGGGAAGCGGTAGCATCTACCCCCCGCGCATGGTGATTATGCGTTATCACGGCGGTGGGAACCGGACCCTGGCATTGGTCGGCAAGGGGATTACGTTTGACTCGGGCGGCATCTCGCTGAAGCCGGGCTTGGGCATGGAGGAAATGAAGTATGACATGCTGGGTTCCGGGGCGGTGCTGGGCGCCATGGTGGCTTTGGCAGAGATGAAGGTGCCCCTAAACGTGGTCGGGATTATGGCGATTGCCCAGAACATGCCGTCGGGATCCGCTTACAAGCCGGGTGACGTGGTGAAAGCCTTCAACGGCAAAACTATCGAGGTGACCAACACAGACGCCGAGGGCCGTGTGGCGCTGTCGGACGCGGTCAGCTATGCCGCGCACCTGGGCGTCGACTGGATTGTCGAGACGTCCACGCTGACGGGGGCTGCCATTGTGGTGCTGGGCCATGAGGCCACCGCCTTGGTGGCGACCGACGACGGGCTAGCCAGTCTGGTGCTGCAAGCCTCGGAGGCGGCCGGGGAGCGTGTGTGGCGGTTGCCGATTTATCCGGAGTACAAGAAACTTTACAAGTCGGACGTGGCGGACATGAAGAATTCGCCGGGCCGGGATGCCGGCACGATTACCGCCGGGATGATTATTGCCGAATTTGTCGGTGACGTACCCTTCGCACATTTGGACATTGCCGGCAGCGCTTGGACCCCGGCCGGCCCGCTCAACCGAACCAAGAATGGTCCCACAGGGGTGATGGTGCGGACTTTCGTCGA
>JAJZBJ010000015.1 GCA_021798975.1 Bacillota bacterium
CCAGCCAACTGGAACCTTGCACTTGATGTGACAAGGGAACCTTGGCGAAATAGATTTGGACCGCAGCAAACACTAACAAGAGCAGGATCGACACCGGGCGTTTCACAGACAAACCTCCCCCGATTTAGTCTCACCCTACCCTATGTCTCCCCTGTCCAAATATGCGGTAAAACACAAGACGACCCCGGATCGGGGGCCGTCTTGTGGCTGTGTGATAGGTTACGCGTCCTTTTTGATGGCTCGAATCTCTTCCGCCAATGCGGGCACCACTTTAAACAAGTCGCCCACCACGCCATAGTTGGCCGCCTTGAAAATGGGAGCATCAGCATCACTGTTAATCGCCACTATATATTTGGATCCCGAGATGCCGGCCAAGTGCTGAATCGCGCCCGAGATGCCGACCGCAAAGTAGACGGTGGGAGAGACCACTTTGCCGGTTTGCCCGATGTGATACGAATGCGGAACCCAACCCTCGTCGGCCACGGGACGGGACGAACCCATCGCGGCACCCAAGGCATCCGCCAAGTCCTCCAGCACTTTGAAGTTCTCCGCCGCTTTCACACCGCGTCCGCCGGAGACAATGATATCGGCTTCGGTCAGTTCCAACTGACCGCCTGGGCTGGTCAATACCTCGGTGACCACCGCCTTGAAGGATGCCGCATCGAGCCCTGGATCCATATCCAACGCCGCGCCTGCGCGCCCAGTTTCCTTCACCGCCTGGATATTGGGGCGCAGCGAAAACACTTGCCGCGGCGACTGAATGGCGACGCGGGCGAATGCCTTCCCTGCGTACACAGGCCGCACGGCGCCTAAACGACCGTCGTCACGGCGGTAGATTTCGGTACAGTCACTCGCCAGTCCCGCCTTCAAGAGTCCCGCCACGCGCGGGGCCAGATCCTTTCCCCACGCATTCGCGGGGAACAGCAAGGCTTCAACGTCCAAGGATTCCGCGGTCTTGGCCACGGCCTCGGCGAACCCATCAGAACTATAGCGGGTGTATGCCGATCCATTAAACGCCACCACCTGGTCGGCGCCATATCGGCCCAAACCCTCGCGAGTGTGTTCGGCACCGGGGCCAAAGGTTAATGCGGTGACCTTGCCGGGTGCAAGCTCTTGAGCCACGGCCAGCATCTCGTACGCGACGCGCCGTACTCGGCCTTCTTCTTGATTAGTAACAACTAAAATTCCCTCTGCCACCTTGGATGCGCCTCCTCAAATGACCTTGGCTTCTTCGTGAAGCAATCGTGCCAACTCGCGTGCAGCCTCTTCAGGCTCTCCGGTCAAGATTTTGGCGGCTGGGCGCTCCGGCGGCAAGGTCAACTCCTCCACTACCACCCAGGGGTCGGTGTCGATGCCCAAGGATTCCAGCGGAACCGACTTGACCTCTTTCTTCTTGGCTTTCATGATGTTGGGCAATGTCGGGTAACGCGGCTCGTTCAGCCCCCGCTGCGCGGTCACCACGGCAGGCATGGAGAGCTCGACAACCTCGCTGGCCCCCTCCAGTTCACGCTCGGCGCGGATCTGATGAGCGTCGGGATCGACCTCCAGCTTGAGCACGACGGTCACTTGCGGGAGCCCCAGTTCCACGGCCACCAACGGCCCCACTTGGGCCTGGTCGTCGTCCACGGCCTGCTTGCCCGTCACGACCAAATCATATCCCTCATCCTGGCACACCCGCGCCAAAGCCCGAGCGGCCACCTGACTGTCGACCACCGCATCGGTGACAATATGTACGGCCCGGTCGGCCCCCATGGCCAGCGCTTGGCGGATGGCTTCCTCGACCCGTGCAGGCCCCATCGACACCACGACCACTTCCCCGCCGTGCTTTTCTTTGAGACGCAGGCACTCCTCGATGGCGAATTCGTCATACGGATTGATGACCCATTTGATGCCGTCAGTCTGAATGGCGGCATCCCCCGGATTCAAGCGGATTTTCGTGGCTGTGTCCGGGACCTGCTTGACCAATACCAATATCTTCACGACTGGCCCTCCTTGCCTTGGCCCACGTCGATGCTGTGCACTGCGCCGACCAAGGTCTCTAACAATACGTGCTCCTGCGCCGGGAATACCGTGCGCAGGTCCACCAAAAGCTTCCCACGGTTCACCCGGGCGATGACCGCCGTCGGTGCCTGTCGCAGCGTGCGCTCCAATGCGGTCAACTGCGATTCGGGCAGACTCATCGAGATGACGTAGGTCTCGACGCGGGTGCCGGGCAATGAGCCTCCTCCAATTTCCGACCAATCGGGCTCAATGTCAAGCGCAAGCCCGGGACAGCGCTGGCGAAGTTCGGCCGCCACGATCTGGGCCCGCTCACGAAGACGCTCGGCCGGCATTTGAATCATTTGCCACAGGGGGAGATCCGAACCGCGCCCCTCGCGATACCACCGCAGGACCAGTTCCAGCACAGCCAAAGTCATCTTGTCCACGCGCACGGCGCGCGCCAGCGGATGCTTCTTCATGCGCTGAATCCAGTCGCGCCGGCCTGCAATGATGCCGGCCTGGGGACCACCCAGCAGCTTATCGCCCGAAAAGGTGACGATGTCGATGCCGGCCGCCACCACGTCTTGAACACGCGGCTCTTGATATCCATCGATGTCGACCGACAGCAGGACCCCGCTGCCCAAATCCTCCATGACAGGTATACCCCGCGATCGGCCCAGCGCCGCGAGTTCCGCCCGCTCGACGCTGTCCACGAAGCCGATCTGGCGGAAGTTCGACTGGTGCACCTTCAACAACAAGCCGGTCTCGTCCCCGATGGCGCGCTCATAGTCATACAAGTGGGTCTTGTTGGTGGCGCCGACCTCTGTCAGACGAGCCCCGGATAGTGCCATGACTTCGGGGATCCGAAACGAGCCGCCGATTTCCACCAATTCGCCCCGGGAAACCACCACCTCTTTGCCGGCGGCCACGGTCGACAGCGCCAACAGAACGGCCGACGCGTTGTTGTTGACCACCATGGCGGCTTCGGCGCCCGCCAACTCGGCGGCCAACCCCTCCACGTGCTCATGACGCGACCCCCGGACACCTTCCTCCAACCGATACTCCAACGTGGAATACTGGGTCGAAACTTCCGCCAGGTGCTGCATCATCGCCTCCGGAAGCGGCGCTCGCCCCAAGTTGGTGTGGATCATCACTCCCGTCGCGTTGATGACAGGCCGCAAGTGCGGCCGGTTCAACTCCCTGGACCGCGCCCGGGCGCTTTCCACCAGCGCCTCGAGCGGCGGAACGGGGGATCCGGCGCGCACGCGCCGGCGCAGATTCTCCAACACATCGCGCACCGCTTCTTGACGCCAGACCCCCGGCACGTCATCTACGTCACCCATCGCCCGGAGCACCGTTTGCACGGCGGGAATGCTCCTAAGCGCGTTCCCCGCTTCTTCTCCCACCATATCCCCCTTACTTGGCTTTCGGATCCGGCTCCGGCGGCGGACCATCCTCCATCAATCCGAGACTGGAATCCACGATGAGATGGCGATCATGATCAAACACATCGTCCGCATTCATCTCATACAGCCAAATGGCATAGTTAAAATTGTCATTCTCCGGGTGTCGCTTCTGCTTGTCCATCGGTCGCCTCCTGGGTTCGTTTAAGAACAGGATCTCCGATCATCGGCAGCTCATCCCTGAAGCCAGCCAGCTGCCTCCGGCGCCCAATAGGTAATAATCATGTCCGCGCCGGCCCGCGCAATGGAGGTTAACGACTCCATAATAACGCGCTCGCGCTCCAGCCAGCCATTCCGGGCCGCGGCTTCAATCATGGCGAACTCGCCAGACACTTGATAAGCGGCGACAGGTACGGAAACACGCCCCCGCACATCAGACAGGATGTCCAGATACGGCATCGCGGGTTTTACGATGAGCATGTCCGCCCCTTCTTCCAAATCCAGCAAGACCTCCCGCATGGCTTCACGCCGGTTGGCCGGATCCATTTGGTAGGCCCGCCGATCCCCGAATGCCGGCGTGTTTTCGGCTGCCTCGCGGAACGGTCCGTAAAATCCGGAGGCGTACTTGGCGGCATAAGACATAATCGGCACCTCAGAGTATCCCGCTGCGTCCAAGGCTGACCGAATGGCCTGCACCCGACCGTCCATCATATCGGACGGCGCCACAATGGTCGCGCCTGCCCGCGCCTGCTCCACCGCAGCCCGCGCCAACAGATCCAGCGTCGGGTCGTTGGCCACCCGCTCACCCTCTAAAATGCCGCAATGCCCATGGTCGGTGTACTCACAGAGACACAAGTCGGCAATGAGAATGGCATCCGGCAGGGACTCTCTCAACTGGCGGAGCGCCACTTGGACAATCCCGTTGGGATCATAGGCTTCCGAACCGACGCTGTCCTTATGTTGAGGAATCCCGAACAATAGAAACGCGCGCACCCCGGCCTGGTATACCTCGGTGAGATGCTCGACCAATCGATCCACCGACCATTGATAAATCCCTGGCATCGAGTGAATGGGGTCCTGCCGGTTTGTCCCAGGACGCACAAAAACCGGATAAATCAGCGCATCGGCCGAGAGACGGGTCTCTTGCACCAGCCGTCGCAGATTCGCGCTTTGTCTTAGGCGCCGGGGGCGTTCATTCGGAAACATGCGAATCCTCCTTGTAATAGTCGCGCACCAGTTCCACCAACAGTCTGAGAGACGGTTGCGGCGCTTCGCGGGCGGCTTCGATGCCGTAATGGTTCAATGTCCGTGTAGTTAAGGGACCAATCGAGAAACTGGGAATGGCTGCCAGGTGGCGTCGGTCCTCGGGCGCCAACTGCTCGACCAAATATTCCACCTGCGACGATGCCGTGTACAAGATGGCATCGGCGCTCTCGGTTCGAATGGCCTGATGAAGGGGAAGCGACAGCGGTTCAGACTGGTTCTGGTAGAGCACCAACTCATCCACCAGCGCTCCCCGGCCGCGCAGTTCTTCGGCCAAAAATGTCCGGTTCAGTTGTCCACCGGGAAAGAGCACCAAACTTCCCCGCAGCGGGGTGCTCTTGAAGGCTTCGGCCAATCCTTCCTGGCTGTATTCGCCGTCCGGCATGAGTTCCGGCACCAGTCCCCGCTCACGGATGCGCACGGCGGTCTCCGGACCCACCACAGCAATCTTGGCTCTCAGGCGCCGGATGTCTTCCCCGACCCACTGCATCCGTTCGAAAAAGCGATCGGCAGCCTCCGCACTGGTGAAAATCACCCAGTCATACCGCTCCAAACGCCGCAAGGCCGCGTCGAGCAAATCGTAGCTGTCCGGATCCGCCAGCCGCGATACCGGGCACAACTCCACCTCCGCGCCCCAATCCTCGAGCCAGCGCGCGGCCCGCCGGGTGCGTTGGCCCGAGCGCAGCAAGATGACCCGGCGTCCGGCCAATGGCCGCACATCGGCCCACGGAATGCGCGGACGCGCCGCATGAATGGCCCCTTTCCGACTCTCCAATAAGACCGTGCCGTCGGGATTCCGGAAGCTCGCCTCATGTTCGGGCAAAAACCAGCCGCCTTGATCCAGCGCGGCGGTCAGGCGCGCCACGCCCGAAACGATCCGAATGTAGGCCCATTCGTCCTGGCTTAGGGTCTTGAGTCGCGCCTGCACTGGAGCATACAGTGCCGGCGTGCCCGGCACCAGCCATACCGCCTGATCCCATTTTGACGGTTCAACCGGTCCATCGGGCCAGGCGGCCACCTTACTGTGCCAATCACGGCGTTCACCCAGCGCCGTCCGAACGTCCGCCTCCACGAAAATGACATCGGCCCGGTCCAAGGCCCCCTGGGCCTGATCGGTCAAAAGACCCGGCGATCCGGGTCCTCCGCCCACAATGGTTAGCACCGCTATCCCCCCTCAGCTGTTTCGTGAATCAGAGCCAGTGCGCCCGCTTGGCGCAACTCTTGCCCCAACCGCCGCCCCGCCGCTTCAGCCTCATCGGGCTTCAACCGAGCCTCCCGGCGAATGACGGTACCCCCATCCAAAGAGGCCACCTGGGCAACCAAGTGAATCTGTCCGTCGACCCACTCCGCGTAAGCGCCCAAGGGAACTTGACATCCGCCGCCTAGTTGGGCCAGTACCGCCCGCTCCGCCATCGCGCCGCGCATCGCGCGCTCATCATTTAGGAGAGCCAAGATCCGCGCTAAGTCGGTGCGGTGCGCGGCGCACTCGACGGCCAGCACCCCTTGGCCTGGTGCCGGCACGACCGTGAGCGGGTCTAGATATTCCACAATCAGGTGTTCCCACCCCAGCCGCAAAACCCCCGCGGCCGCTAGCACCAGTCCGTCCACTTGCCCCTCGTGCCATTTGCGCAGCCGGGTCTGCAAATTACCACGAACCGGGCTAACTACCAGATCCGGACGCAGCCCCCGCAAAAAGGCCGCCCGCCGGAGGCTGGACGTCCCCAGATTGGTCCCCGAGGGCAATGCCGGTAGTGCATCGGCGGCAATCAGGACATCCCGCGGATCACTGGGCAAGGTATAGGCGCCCAGCACCAGCCCATCGGGGAGTTCGGTCGGCAGATCCTTCAGCGAATGCACGGCCAAGTCCACGCGTTCGGTCAGCAACGCCTCCTCCAGTTCGGCGGTAAAGAGCCCCTTGCCGCCTACCTGATGCAGAGCGCGATCCAATACCAGGTCCCCTTTGGTCTCGAAAGGAACCAATTCCACATGAAATCCTGCCTGTTCCAGCCGTTCAGTCACCTGACGGGTTTGCGCAATGGCCAATGCACTGGAACGCGTACCCACTCTGAGCGGTGCCATAGCGTCCCCCCTCGATATACGGCCCGCTACCAGCGGGTCGGGAAAATTAAACTGACGCCGAACAGATTAACCACCACCGCCAGAAACCCTACCATCGATAAAATAGCCACCCGGTGCCCTTGCCACCGTCCAATCACGCGGGTGAGCACCAAGAAACCGTAGAGTCCCCAAATGAGCAGCGATACTGTCACTTTGGGCGTCCATACCCAATATGTTCCCGTCAACGCGTGACCGCCCAGCGATCCCGCCCCCAGAGCCAACGTCAACAAAACCCAGCCGGCCACGATGAGACGGCCCGTCAACGTATCCATCGCATCCAGAGCGGGCAACTGGTAATAGAACAACCGCACTTGTTTTGTGCGGAGTTCGCGCTCTTTTTCCATATACATAATACCGAAAACGGCCGCCATCAAAAAGGCGACATGGGCGAGAGTGGTGAGGAGAAGGTGGACCGAAAGCCACGGACCGGCGCCCGGCATCAATTCGGCAGTCACCCGGTGGGACAATGCCTGACTGGCTGCCCACAACGCAAACACCACCGGGAACAAAAAAGCGGCTACTGGCGTCATGCCAAGCCGGCGGGCCAGCACCAAATACAAACCGACGGCGATCCAGACCACAAAGGCGATCCAGTCATAGAGGGTCCCAGCGGGAATATTGCCTATGGACCAGCCCCGCTGTACCAGCCACACCGACTGCGCCGCGAATCCCAGCCAGGCCATAAGTTCGGCCCATTTGGCCTGCTTCAGGTCATACAGCTGCGCCACCGCCAGAATGGCGGACCCCAAGTAGCCCACCAGGGTGAGCGCGATAAACAATGCTCCCACAGTGTCCCCCCGGTTGATTACTTCCCGGTCGCGGCGGCTCCGTCCGACCCTTGTTGATCCGTCTCTTCCCCTAATCGGAACAGTTCCCGGACTGCGTCAACGTAGGACCGCTTCTGGTCGTCGCTTCCCCAGCTGCGCATGGACACCATGGCATCATTCAAAAACTTATTCATAATCAATCGCGTCGCATCAGCGACCACGGCCTGCTCTTCAGCCGACAGGTTGGGCAAACGGCTGAGCGCTTTGTCCAATTCCTGCTGGCGAATCGCTTCGGCCTTTTCGCGCAGCGACTTAATCACAGTGCCAACTTGACTGGCTCCCATCTCGTGCTGAAACTGAACCACCTCCTCAAGGATGAGTCGTTCAACCTTCTGCACTTCCCGCTGGCGCTTGGCTAAGTTCGCGTCCACCACCCGCGTGACGTCATCGATGTCGTACAAAAATACCGTCGATCCCAACGACGCCACCTCAGGGTCAATATCGCGGGGAACCGCCATGTCGAAGAAAAACTGAAACTTGTGCGAGCGCGTCTTGAGGCTCTTGGCCGCCATCGGCGCCGTGATTATGGGCTTGGGCGCGCTGGTGGCGGACACGACGATGTCAGCCTCCTGCACCGCCGCGGCCAGTCCCTCCAGTCCGATCGCCGATGCCCCCAGCGAAGCAGCCAACGCTTCCGCGCGATGCACGGTGCGGTTGGCAATGGTAAGCCGGCCGACGTGCTGGGCTGCGAGGTGTCGAGCCACCAAAGTGCCGGTTTCCCCTGCTCCGACCACCAAGGCATGGCAATCTTCGACGCTGCCAAACACCTTTTTAGACAATTCGACCACCGCATACCCCAGGGACAGCGCGTTGCGCCCGATTTCTGTCTCGCTGTGAGCCCGCTTGCCCGCCCGAAAGGCATACTGGAATAGACGATGGAGCCGCCCTACGGCATGAAACGCCCCCGCCGTTTCATAGGCCTCTTTGACTTGTCCCAAGATCTGCGTCTCGCCCAGCACCATGGAATCGATGCCTGCCGCAACCCGCATTAAGTGCTGAGCGGCCTCGCCATCTTCATACCAGAACAAGGCATCGGAAAACTCGCCACGCGGGACATCCGCCAGACGCTCCCACCAAGCCAGAATGTCGGCCAGGACAACATCGCCGGCGACATAGAGCTCCGTCCGGTTGCACGTGGACAATATTACGACGCCCTCTTCAAGACGCATGCTGCTGCGTGTCGCATAGGCCTTGTCCAACATCTCTGGACCGAACGCGACACGTTCCCGCACCGCCACCGGCGCGTCACGGTGATTCACACCCACCACTTGAATTTTCACAAGCCACACCTCATTCTAGGCGGACTGGTCCAGTATGGACCCTTCCTAACCTAATCATACCATGGCTGCCCTTTTACATGACGAAACAAATCATAAATAGCGAATTCTGCCAGATCCCGTCGAACACATATCCCACGCCCAGGTTGAAATGCTAAAGACATTCGAGACTCCGAGTTCCGGGGAGCTCAGCTCAATCCAGGAGGTACACATGAAAATCATTGGCACGAGTGTGCCGCGCAAGGAAGCACCCAACAAAGTCACCGGCCGTGCGCGGTACGCCAACGACATTAATGTGCCGGGAACATTTCATGCCGTCATGGTTCCAGCGCGCCAGGCGCATGCCCAGATTATCGCCATCGACACCGACGAGGCAAAAAAGGTGCCGGGTGTGAAGGCCGTCATCACAGGAAAGGACTTGTCGGTGCTCAGCGGCGACGTGATGGAAGATCGTCCGCCCTTGGCCCGGGACAAAGTCCGCTATTGGGGGGAGCCGATTGCGTTAGTGGTGGCGCGCGATGAGGCGGCCGCCCGGCGGGCGGCGGGGCTGGTGCAAGCGCGCTACCAGCCCTTGCCGGTTATCAACAGCATCCAGGACGCGTTGGACAAGAAGGCGGCGCTCGTCCACCAGCAAAACGGCAGCTATACCGTGGCCACGCCCCCCGTATACCCCAAAAAGCATAGCAACATCGCAGACGAGGCCAACGTGACCAAGGGGGACATGGATAAGGCCTGGAAAGACAGCGATGTCAAGGTCAAAGTCCACGTCAGCCTCCCCCAGATCGACCATGCGGCCATGGAGCCGCGCATCGCCAAGGCCGAAATCCTGGCCGATGGCCGCGTCCTCATTCATGCCAGTACTCAGGCGCCATTCGAGGTGCAAAAACTGCTGGCCAAGTACTTCAAACTGAATCCCGGACAGATTAGTGTGACGGCGCCGCTGGTGGGCGGCGCCTTCGGCGGCAAAGCCGGGGTGCAGCTGGAGATACT
This sequence comes from Bacillota bacterium, assembly GCA_021798975.1. Lineage (GTDB taxonomy): Bacteria > Bacillota > Sulfobacillia > Sulfobacillales > Sulfobacillaceae > Sulfobacillus_B. The sequence continues at coordinate 9,859 of JAJZBJ010000015.1, forward strand.
CGCCTACGTCGCTTCCAAGGCGGTCGGCGGCCAAATGGTCAAAATCGTCAACACCCGGGAAGACGATTTGGCCACATCGCCGCTGGGAATGGGGTTCGAGGCGGATATCGCTTTGGGCGCAAGCCAGGACGGGCGCATTAAGGCGGCGGAGATGCGCTTTTTTATGGACATCGGCGCGTACGCCGATTCGGCTCCCCGCATCGCCCGGGCCATCGCGGCCCAGTGCACAGGGCCCTACGCCGTCCCCAATGTCCACACCGACGTGTACTGTGTTTACACCAACCACACGTATACCACCGCCTGGCGCGGGTTCGGACATATGCCCATGACATTTGCCGTCGAGCGGGCCATGGACGAGCTGGCCGAGGCGCTCAAGATGGATCCTCTGGACCTGCGCGAGTTGAATGCCATCCGCCCGCACGATGTGACTCCCACCAAGGCCCGTCTGACCCGCAGCAACCTGGGCGACTTGCCCAAAGCCCTCACCCATATGCGCCAACTCATCGGCTGGAATGGCGGACGCGTCGAGGCCCTGGGCCCAGGCAGGGTACGGGTGCAGGGAGTGGCCGCCTTCTGGAAAACCTCCTCCAGCCCGCCGAACGCCGTCTCGGGAGCGCTCATCACCATGAACTCCGATGGCAGCGTCAATCTCTCCATCGGGGCCGTGGAATTTGGACCCGGCACCAAGACCACCGCCGCACAAATCTTGGCGGAGCAGCTGCGGATTCCCTTGGACCGCGTGTTCATTCACGAAGACGTCAATACCCAAGTGGATCCGGAGCATTGGAAGACAGTGGCCAGCCTATCCACCTATATGGTGGGTCGAGCGGTCCTCGACGCGGCCAAAGACCTCATGACCCAGATGCTGATGGTGGCGGCGTCGGTGCTGAAATGCTCGCCGGACGATCTGGATTATGGCGACGAGAAAATTTACGTCCGCGACGACCCCAGCATCTACCTCGACTTTAAGGACCTGGCGCTGGGATACAAGTACCAAGAAGGCGACTCCATCGGGGGGCAATTGATGGGTCGCGGCAAGTTCATGATTCGGCACCTGAATCTCCTTGACCAGCAGACAGGACACGGCCGTCCCGGTCCAGCCTGGACCGTCGGTGTGCAGGCGGTGGAGGTGGAGTACGACCAGAACACGCATCAATATCGGATTCTCAAAGCAGCCACGGTCATCGATGCGGGCAAAGTTCTCAACCCGGCCATTGCCAGCGGGCAGGTGATGGGCGGCATGAACATGGGCCTCGGCGTAGCCAGCCGGGAAGGCATTTTCTACGACAGCGACGGCCGGCTCCTCAACAACCAGCTGAGATTGTACAAACTGATGCGCATGGGGGAACAACCCAAGCAATATCTGGTGGAGTTTATCGAAACACCCCAGGTTGACTCGGCCTTTGGCGCCCGCCCGATTGGGGAGCATGCCGTATTGGCCATCGGAGCCGCACTGGCCAACGCCCTGTCCCGGGCTGCCAACGTCTCATTGAATATGCTCCCGATCACCCCGGAAGCCATTTGGCGCGCAAGGAGGGCCCGCTGATGCTGCCATTCGGAATCGAGTACTACCGTCCCGATACCATCGACGAGGCCCTGAAGCTCTATCGGCGGCTTCGCGAGAACCATCAAGAACCGGTGTTTTACGGAGGCGGGACAGAGCTTCTAACACGCGCCCGTCTGCAGAATGTGCACTTTGATGCGGTCATCGACCTAAAAAATATTCCCGAAGTCAGGGTGCACGGCCGGTCAGGCGACTGGCTGGAATTCGGAGCCGGGCTCCGGCTGACGGACCTAGCCGACGGAAACCTGTGGCCCCTTTTGACGGCCACCGCCGACCGCATCGCCGACCACACCACCCGCGGCCAAATCACGCTGGGCGGCAACCTGCTCAGTACCATCCCGTATCGGGAGGCCAGCCTGCCCTTTCTGCTGATGGATGAGGCCGAGGCGCTGGTGGCCACCGAAGACGGCATTGAGAGCCGGCCGCTAGCCAATCTCGTGTCGGATTCGTTCATCAAACCGGGCGAATTTCTGGTTTCGGTGCGGGTCAAAGGGGACGAAGCCAAAGGCATCGCCTACCGAAGCCGCAAGATGACCCGGCAGGACTGGATTGACTATCCCTTGGTCACGGTGGCGGTCACCAGGCGGGCTGACGGCTCGTTGAGGGCCGCCTTCTCGGGATGGGCGGGGTTCCCGTTTGTGTCCAGCGCCGTGAACCACATTCTCTCCGACACCGGCAAAAGCGCCCGGCGCCGTGCCCAGGAAGCAGTGGCGCATATGCCGGTCAAGGCGCTCGAGGATTTGCACGGCACCCGCGAGTACCGCGAGTTTGTCACCGAATATACGCTGGCCCAGATTATCGACGAATTGGAGGACGATTGATGCGTGAATTTACCCGACCAGAACAAATCAGCCTCAGCATCAACAACGAACCCCGCAACGTGGTCGTCTACCCGGGCGAAACGCTCTTGTACACCTTGCGGGGCGATGCGCTCGGCCTGACCGGAGCCAAGCCCGGCTGTGAAAATGGCGATTGCGGCGCCTGTACCGTGCTCGTCGACGGTGTGCCCGTGAAGTCGTGCCTGGTGCTGACGGCCGAAATCGAGGACCGCGACATCACCACCGTCGAAGGGTTGAACCAGGCTCCCATTCAACAAGCGTTTTTGGACCACATGGCCTTTCAGTGCGGGTATTGCACGTCGGGCTTTCTCATGGTCGGACATGCCTTGTCTCAGCATGTCGACAGAGCCGATGAAGACCGCCGCATTGAGTGGCTCCGGTCCAACATCTGCCGTTGCACCAGCTACCAGGAAATAGCCGATGCCGTCGCCGCGGCGTGCAACGGCTTAGATTAGCGGAGGACAGGGGGTATCATGGCACAGTCACCATTGGCCGCGGTGTTTGAACTGAAGAGCACCCCAATCCAGCCTCGGCGCTTGTGGGGCACGGGCCTCACCACGCTTTCGGGACTGGCCGTCGGCCTGCTCTTGGGCCACCTCGAGTGGGGCATCTGGGCGTTTATGGGCGGATTCGCATCGCTGTACCAGCACAATCAGCCCTACACGCGGCGTGCCGGCGTCCTGGCCGCGGTGGGCGCAGGGTTGGCTCTCGCCATGGCTATCGGCGCATTTTCCAGCCGCTGGTGGCAAATGGCGCTGGCGTTGGGTTTTGTCAGTGCTGGCGCGACCTATTTCTGCGGCGTATTCGACGTACTGCTGCCGGCCGGCTTCATGTTTGTACTGGTCGCCTGCATCAGTGCCGCCCTGCCGTTGCACCCCCCGGGCATCGTGGCCGTGCGGGTGTTATGCGTTCTGGGAGGTGCCGCCATCGCGTGGGTGGTCGGGATGATGGATTGGCTGTGGGATCGCCGGGGCCCCGCCGAGACCCCGATTGCAACCGCCTTCCGAGCCCTGTCCCGGTATGTGGGCGCCATCGGCACCCATCAACAGGCGCAGCACGAATATCACGCTGCCCTCGCGGTGACGGCGGCCCACCGCGCGGCGTGGAGCGTGGCGGTGGACAGCCGGCCAGCCATGCTGGCCCACCAGGCTGAAGATGTCTTCCGGGCCGCGGTGGCCTTATCCAGCAAAGAGTCGCGCCCGCTTCCCGCGGAGTATCGGACCGTACTCTTGAACATGGCGCGCCATGTCGGTTCCCCGCCGACTGTCCCGCTGAGTGTCAAGGAGGCGGGCCCCCCAAAGGATCCGCATTGGAAACGTTGGCGTGAGACGCTGCATCGGGCGATTGAGGTGGTCAACGGGCGGGACGTCATGTCCCACCAACCCCATTTGTACCGCCCCTCCGTGGGCGAGCGGCTCCGGCGCGGATTAAGCCGCGACACGCTGGTGCGCCCCGCGTTTCTCCGCATCGGACTCACGGTCATGGCCGCCGTGATTATCGCGCACTGGATGGGAATCCCCCATCCGTACTGGGTGCCGCTCAGCTGTGCTGCCGTCTTGCAGGGCGTCTCCACGGTCGTCATTACCCAGCGCACGGTGCAGCGCGTAATCGGAACCCTGCTGGGTCTGGTGTTGACAGGAGGCCTGCTGGCCTTGCATCCCACGCCGCTTCTCACCGCCGCCCTCGTCGTGGTCTTGCAGCTTTTGATGTTGACCTTCATCGCCAAGAATTACGGCATCTCGGTCATTTTCATTACCGCCATGGCGCTCGTCATCATATACGCCGGCGTGCGGCCTCCCGTTCTTCCCCTGATTGAGGCCCGTTTGGGGGATACCATCTTGGGGTCGGCCATCGGCTTGGCGGCCGCCCTATTACTGTGGGGCCGAGCTTCCTCCCGCCGCCTCCCGGCAGCATTGTCGGCCGCCTTGAACCGCACCGGGGCCTTATTCGAGCAGATGGTCAGCTCCGATGCCCCATCCAAAAGCCGCGCCCTGCGGGCCCAGACTCTAGACAGCCTGCTCTCAGTCCGCCACTTGTATGAGACGGCCCTGGGGGAACTGCCCCGCCTGCCGCACGACGACCTATGGCCGGTCATCTATGCGGTGGAGCGCTTAGGCTATTTGGTGGTCTCGATCTGCGATAGTCCCCACGCCCAAGATACCGGCTTAGCCAAGGCTATGCGTCCTGTGTTTGGCGCCCTTGGAGCCCGCTTGGGAGGAGACCACGACGCCCAGTTGCCCCGTATTCCGCCCATCCCACGGTATAGCGCCGTTGAAGAACAGGTGTGGGACTTGGCCGAGGCGCTCGCCATGACGGATCCCGTGAACCACAGCGGGCAAAGCTCATAGAAAAACACGGAGAGCCGAAAAACCGCTCTCCGTGTTGATATCCGAGCCCGTCGCCTAACGCCTGGCCATGAGCTCTTTCAACGCGTCAACCACCTGCCAAGGCATGGTCACAACCTGGGCGCCGGCAGCAGTCAGCGCCTTTTCTTTCGACTCCAAGGTGCCCCGGCCGCGCTCGATGATGGCGCCGGCGTGACCCATGCGCTTTCCGGGAGGTGCGGCCCGGCCGGCCAAATAGGCGACCACCGGTTTCCCAAAGTTTTTCAGGTATTCAGCCGCTTCCTCTTCAGCGCTGCCGCCGATCTCGCCGACCATGACCACCCCTTCGGTATCTGGGTCATCTTTAAAGTGGTGCAGAACCGAAATGAAGGTCTGCCCCACCACGGGGTCGCCGCCCATGCCAACCACCGTGGTCTGCCCAAATCCGCCGTTGGTCAAGCTAAATGCAATCTCGTAGCTTAAGGTTCCCGACCGAGCCACCACGCCGATCGGCCCGGGCTTGTAGATGTGGTTAGGCATGATGCCCATCTTGGTCTGTTCGCCGGGCGAAATAATCCCGAAGGTGTTGGGCCCGATTACGGTCACGCCCAGTTCCTGGGCCCGCGTGGTAATGTCGATCGAGTCCTTAACCGGGATGTGCTCCGGGATCATGACCAAGAGCTTGATGCCGTTCTCCATGGCCTCAAAAGCTGCGTCTTTGGCGAAGGGCGCAGGCACGAAGACAATCGACGCATCGGCGCCAGTTTGCTGCACGGCCTTCTCCACCGTGTCGAAAACCGGCACGCCTTCCACCGTTTCCCCAGACTTGCCGGGCGAGATGCCGCCCACGACCTGGGAACCGTACGCCAACATCTGCTTGGTATGAAACCGTCCCTGGTTGCCGGTAATGCCCTGCACCAAGATCTTGGAGTTTTTCGTCAACAATACTGCCATTATGAACGGCCCTCCCCTGCAAGCTCCACCGCACGCTCAGCGGCCGGTGCCATGTCCGAGTATGCCGAGATGCCGGCCTCTTCCAAGAGGCGCACCCCTTCTTTCTCGTTGGTGCCCACCAGTCGCACGACCAGCGGCACCGGAATGCCGGTCGTATTCTTGACCTGCAAAATCGCCTTGGCCACGTCATCGCACCGCGTAATCCCGCCGAAGATATTGACGAAGATGACCTTGGGGTTCATGGACACGAGCACGTCCAAAGCCTGAGCGGTCGGCTCGACCGACGCACCGCCGCCCGCATCCAAGAAGTTGGCTGGTTTGCCGCCGAAATACTGGATGGCGTCTACCGTGGCCATCGCCATGCCGGCGCCATTGGCCATGATGGCGATGTCGCCATCCAGTTCCACAAAGGCCAGACCGATCTTGTGGACCTTCTGCTCGATTTCCGAGCCCTCGTCGATGAGTTCCAAATTCTTGTGGCGGAACAGCGCACTGTCATCGACGTTGAGACGGGCGTCTGCCGCCACCAGGTGTCCGTCAACAACCGCCAAGGGGTTGATTTCTACCAATTCCGCGTCCTTTTCGCGGTAGATTTGATAGAGTTTCACGACTAAATCGGCGAACTCCCGGGCTAGAACGCCCTCCAGTCCCAGCCGTTGGGCTAGTTCACGCCCGAAGTAGGGCAGTACGCCGACCCGCGGGTCCACCCATTGGCGCACAATCTGCGAGTCATCCACGTCCTCAATTTCCACACCGCCCGCCAACGATGCCATCACTAGCGGCACCTTTTTGTTGCGGTCAGTCGTGACCGATATGTAAAACTCGCGCTCGATATCGAGCTTGCCTTCCGCATAGAGACGTTCCACCGTGTAGCCCTTCAAGTCCATGCCCAGCATAGCCTTAGCGGTCTCCCGCGCCTCCTCGGGCGTGTTGGCAAACCGAATACCGCCGGCCTTGCCGCGGCCTCCGACCAGCACCTGCGCTTTGAGAGCCGCAGGTCCAATCGCTTCTACCGCTTCATAAGCGTCCTCGGGGCTGTTGACCAAACGCCCCGGGGGGATGGGGATGCCATGTTCGCGCAAGGCACCCTTCGCTAGGTACTCATACTGCTTCACTCAGTTGTCCCCCTCTAGAATTTTCTCTTCGGTTCCGATGACTTCGTCGACCAGGGTGCGGCAATGCTCGCTCACCCATTCCGGCGACACGTTGATAGTCGCCACGCCGGACTCCTGTGCCGCCTGGGCTACAGCAGCCGCCACGGCGGGCGCTACCCGCCGATCCATCGGATTCGGAATAATGTAGTCATCGCGGAGATCCGTGTCACGGATGAGACCGCCCAAGGCGCGGGCCGCAGCCACCCGCATGGTCATATTGATGTCGGTGGCGCCGACGTCCAAGGCGCCGCGGAAAATGCCGGGGAACCCCAACACGTTGTTAATCTGGTTGGGGAAGTCGGAACGTCCGGTCCCCACCACCCGCGCACCCGATTCCATGGCGTGCACCGGCCAAATCTCCGGGACTGGGTTGGCGAGCGCGAAAATGATGCAGTCCGGGTTCATGCCCGACATCATATCCATGGTTAAGGCCCCCGCAACCGAGACCCCGATGAATACATCGGCGCCCTTTAAGGCCTCGCCCAAGTCACCCTGGCGGCGGTCCAAATTGGTCAGCTGGGCGATCTCCTCCTTGTAGGGATTCATCCCCTGGGCGCGGCCTGCGTACAACAGTCCCTGACGGTCCACGAGCGAGATGTCCCGTGCACCCAGTTCAAACAGCAATTTGGTGGTGGCAATGGCTGCCGCACCAGCGCCATTAAACACAATCCGGACATTTTGAATGTCCTTTTGTGCGTAGCGCAGGGCGTTCAACAACGCGGCTCCCACCACGACCGCTGTACCGTGCTGGTCATCATTGAACACGGGGATGGAGAGCGTCTCCTTCATCCGGGCTTCGATCTCGAAGGCCCGCGGAGCCGAGACATCCTCCAGATTGACCCCGCCGAACGACGGTTGCAGAAGCTGAACCACTTCGGCGATCTTTTCCGGATCTTTGGTGTCCAGGCATAGCGGAAACGCGTCCACACCGCTGAACATCTTGAACAGAATCGATTTGCCTTCCATGACCGGCAAACCCGCTTCCGGACCAATATCCCCCAACCCCAGCACCGCAGTGCCATCGGTGACAATCGCCACCGTGTTGGCGCGGTTGGTGTACCGATTGACCAATTGCACATCGCGGTGGATCTCCCGGCATGCCTCGGCAACTCCGGGTGTGTAGGCCAAGGATAGATCATCCTGATTGCGGACCGGCACCTTGGAAACAATTTGGATTTTGCCTCGGTGCTCTTCGTGATATTTCAGCGCTCGCTCGCGGCTCTCCATGCTCTCCTCCTATCCCTTGGATCCAATGGTCAAGAGCGACATGGGCCCACGAACCGATTGGACAGACTTCTTAAACGCCGCTTGCTCGTCGGCCGTCAAATCTACCTCGAGAACCTTCTCGACGCCGTTGCCGCCGATGATGGCGGGGACACCCACATAAATGTCACGCTCGCCGTAGGCGCCGTCCAAGTAGCTGATGACCGGCATAATCCGGCGCTCGTCCAAGAGCACTGCCTTCACCATGTCCGCCAACGACGCCGCGGGTGCGTAGAACGCCGACGCGGTCTTTAAGAGAGACACAATTTCCCCGCCCCCGGTACGGGTGCGCTGGACAATTTGCTCGATGGTCTCCTTCGGCAGCAGTTTCTCGATGGGGATACCGCCAGCGGATGAGTAGCGCACCAAGGGTACCATGTCATCACCGTGGCCGCCCATCACAAACGCGGTCACATCCTTGACGGAAACTTGCAGCGCGTCGGCCAGGAAAGTCCGGAACCGCGACGAGTCAAGCACACCCGCTTGGCCCATGACCCGGTGGTGCGGAAATCCGCTGGCCTTTTGGGCCACGTAGGTCATCACGTCGGCCGGGTTGGTCAAGATGACAATCACGGCGTCTGGCGACACCCGGCTGGCTTTGGCGACTACCTCATAGACCACTTCAGAGTTCACTTTTAAGAGGTCGTTGCGGCTCATGCCTTCCTTGCGCGGCAATCCAGCCGTCACCACGATGATGTCCGAGCCAGCGGTATCCTCGTAATCGCTGGTCCCGAACACCTTGAGCGAGAACCCCTCGATGGGACCCGATTCCCACATGTCCAGCGCTTTGCCTTGCGGCGTACCCGGCTGAATGTCGACCAACACCACATCGCCTAGTTCCTTCAAGGCCAGCAGATGAGCGGTGGTAGCTCCGGTCCCTCCCGCTCCCAACACGGTAATTTTCCGTCGACGAAACATTTAACCCACCCCTTCTTGGTTCTTACAGCGCCTCAATCATAGCACTGGCGAACTCTGATGTTTTCACTTCCCGCGCCCCTGCCGTCTGCCGGGCTAAGTCATACGTGACAATCTTGGCGGCAATGGTCCTTTCCAAGGCCTGGCGAATCTTGTCTCCCGCCTCGTCCCAGCCCAAATGCTCCAGCATCATAATGGCCGACAAGATCAGCGAACTGGGATTAACCTTGTCCTGATTGGCGTACTTGGGCGCCGTTCCATGGGTGGCCTCGAAGACCGCGACCTCGTCTGACACGTTGGACCCAGGAGCCATGCCGACCCCGCCGACTTGGGCCGCCAGGGCGTCGGAGAGATAATCCCCGTTTAGATTGGGACAGGCCAACACGTCAAATTCCTCGGGCCGCAGCAGGACCTGCTGAAAGGTGATGTCCGCAATGCGGTCTTTCAGCACAATCCGGCCTTCCGGAACAACCCCGTGGTGCTCGCTGTACAGCGCCTCTTCGCTAATCACCTGGTCGGCAAACTCGCGCCGCGCCAGCTCGTAGCCCCAGTCGCGGAAGGCTCCTTCGGTGAACTTCATGATGTTGCCCTTGTGCATCAGCGTCACCGACCGCCGGTTGTGATCCAACGCATAACGAATGGCGCGGCGAATCAAGCGCTCGCTGCCCTCTTGGGTCATGGGCTTAATGCCGATTCCGGCGTGGGGACTAATGTCGCGGTGGAATTCCCGATTGACAAACTCGATGAGGCGCTGGGCCTCGGGCGACCCGCTGGCCCATTCAATTCCGGCGTAGACGTCTTCGGTGTTCTCGCGGAAGATGACCATGTCAACTTTTTCCGGCTCCCGCATGGGTGACGGCACTCCGGCAATGTAGCGCACGGGCCGGACACAGGCGTATAAGTCCAACTCTTGCCGGATGGTGACATTTAAACTCCGGATGCCGCCCCCCACTGGCGTGGTAAGCGGCCCTTTAATCCCAACCTTGTATTCCTTTAAGGCGTCCAGCGTTTCATCCGGCAGCCACTGCCCTGTGGCGTGAAACGCCTTCTCGCCCGCCAGGACTTCCCGCCAGGCGATTCCGCGGGTGCCCTGATAAGCTTTTTTGACGGCGGCATCGACCACCCGCTGGGTGGCCTTCCAGATATCCGGGCCAATTCCGTCCCCTTCGATATAAGGAATAATCGGATGGTCAGGCACCGCGATGTGCCCGTTCTGATATGTAATCCGCTGACCCTCGGGGTTCATGCTCCTCCCACCTTTCTGGCCGCCCGCATGACGGAAACCGTCAGGGGCTGGGACTGGTTGCAGGCTGCTGCGAGATATTGGTCAACACTGCGGGAGGCGCCGCGGGAATATTGACCGATTGGGTTTTCTTGATGCTCATCGACAGGCCTTCCTGCTGCGATTGGTCAAAGAGTCCCCCGGACAGCGTGAGAGCGCCGGCCAGTGTACCCGGCGTGCCGATGGCTTGGATGGTAAAGGGGGCGTTAGACTGAGAATCGTTAATGAGGATGTAGCCCGCGGCAGACCGAATCTCCGTTTGAGCCGTAATGCGCTGGCCATTAATGGAAATCGCTTCGGCTCCAGCGGCACGCAGCTCATTGACCAACAGCAGCAAATCAATATCTGTCAGTTGATACGCGGCGGGGGCGTTCCCGTTGCTCCACTTGACGACCACACCCGGTCCCGTGACGGGCACGGTTCCGGCCAGGATTTCGTCCTGAGTCAAGAGTTGCTTCAACTTGGCTGCCGACGCCTGTTGGCTGAGCCGCTTGTCCAACTGCATGTTCAGATGGGCCACCTCCTGACTCAGCTGAGACCGCTTGTTATCCGCCTGTTTCAGCAAAGTCAGCAGTTGATTGGTAGCCGTCGGCGGAGGTACAACCTTTTGCAATCGAATCTGCACCACCACCATAAGCCCCAGCAGCAGGGCTGCCAATCCGACCGCAATCTGGCCAGATTGCACACGCATGCTCAACACCTCAGCGACATTATAGCCTAGGCCCTCTTCCCCCACAATAAAGCCCGCTTTGGGCTGGGAGCGCCGCAACTGTCGCTTAGGCGGCACGATTCGCAAGCCTGAGCCAGTACGTCGGTCAGGACGGTGCCGCACCGCGGACATCGCGCTTGATAGACCCGCAATGGATAGGCGCAGGTCGGGCATTGCCAAACTTGATGCATCTCTATCACCTCTTACAGCCTATGCAAAACCGCTCAGGCGGGACCCAATCGGGCTGTTAGACCGCCCACCACCAGCGCCAACGCGATTGACCCTAGCCAAATAGCTGTGCCTTGCCGCGCCCCGCGCTCCTTCAAAATCACCAGCGTGGACGCGATGCACGGCACGAATAGGGTGAGCGTCACCGCCCCGGTCAGCACCTGATGTGCGTTGAGCCCGCCCGCATAGAGCCCCACGGCGCCGAAGTCGCGGCGGATAAATCCCAAAATAAAGGCCGGGGCAGCAGAGCCGGGTATGCCTAACCCCCCCTCCATGAGCGGTCCCACCTTGACCGTCAGCCACGGCAGGAGGCCGGAAATCCGGCTCAGTTCCACCATCCCGGATCCGAGCAAAAACAGCGGCCCGGCCTCGCGCAGGAAGCCCGACACCTTAATGCGGGTTTTCTCGATAATGTTCATGGGCGACGGCCAGCGAAGCGGCGGCAAGTCCAGCAAAAGCGGTGTGGGACGGCCCGGTAAGCCCCGGTCCAAGAGTGTGCCCACGGCGATAAAGAGTCCGACGATAATCAGGGCGTAGGTGAGGGCATAGCGCCACCCTAATCCCGCCAAGAGACCGGTGATGACCCCCATCTGTGCGGAACACGGGATGGTCCAGGCCAAAAGAATTGTCGCGATGGTGCGTTCCCGCTCAGACGACAGCATGCGGGTGGTGACGGTGGCCATGGTGACACAACCGAATCCCAGCACCAAGGGAATGACCGCCCGGCCGTTCAGTCCCAGGCGCAAAAAGAACCGGTCCAGCATGGTGGCCAGCCGCGGCAGATAACCCGAATCCTCCAACGCGGCCAACAATAGGTAGAAGGCGACGATGAGCGGCAGCAGCAGCGCCACGAGGTAAATCAGCCCCGCGGAAATCAGCCCATAGGGTCCGACAAGGAGGCGGTACCAGACACTATGGACGGGCAGAAGGTGCGCCAACCATCCGGCAATAAGCGGAACGACGGCGCTGGCCATGAACTGTTCCAGGAATGACACAACCTGGTCGGCTACCACCACCCCGATCCCGTAATACACCAGAACCAGGACGACACCGCCCGCGGCCAGGCCGCCCAAGGGAGTCAGCAGCCAGTCGCCGAGGGCCCGACGCAGCCGGTCGGGGCGTTTTGATGGGGAAAACACTTGGACTGCAGTCTGATCGGCCCGCAGCCGGCGGTCGCTGTACAGGGCTGTTCGGGTGCCGGGCGGTGGCGCCTCCTCCGCGCGCTCCAGAAGTTCCGCATCCTCTTCGTTCCACAGCACGAGATCCAGCGTGGACTTCAGCGAGGCGGGCCCGTCCCAAGCGCGCGCTTGTTTCGAGCGACGCCCACCCTCCTCACTCAGGAGCTGCCGTAAAACCGTCATGCCCTCTCCCGTGAGCCCCGACACCGGCACGACCGGCACTCCCAAAAGTTCCTCCAACTTGGCGGTGTCCACGGACGCGTCCCGCCGCCGCACCTCGTCTATCATATTGACCGCCACAATCAGGGGAAGCCCGGCATCAATCAAATGCCAGGTAAGAAACAAATCCCGAGGCAGACGGGTGCCATCCACCACCTGCACGACAAGGTCGGCTCGCTGCAGCGCCGTCAGCGCCACACGTTCCTCTTCGGAGAATCGGCTTAGGCCATAAATGCCCGGGATGTCCAGCAACCGGTCCGGCCCCACCCGTCCCTCCAAAATCTCGACGGTGGTTCCGGGAAAGTTGGACACCTCGGCATAGCGGCCGCTGAGCTGGGTGAATATCATAGACTTGCCCACGTTCGGATTTCCTGCTAGAACAATGGTACGCATTTGGGACATCCCCCCGTATTACAAGGTATGCTCCCGAATTGGAAAATATCTCCACAGCGAGGGACCGCTATGATCTCCATTCGTACTGGATCCGACGTGCCAACGACTGCGGTGAAGTGTCTCTGGGACAAAATCGAATTTGCCCGGGGCCGCGATCCGGAAACGATCCGCTTGGCGCTGGACGAAACGGACTTATTCGTGCATGCGTGGGACGGCGATCGCCTGGTCGCGACGACGCGCGTCATCACCGATGGCGCCTATTACGCCACCCTCTGGGATGTGATTGTGGACCCAGACTACCAGGGCCAAGGGATTGGCACGGATGTCATGCGCCGCGCAGTCGAGCCATTTTTAGGCCGGGGGTTCTCCTTCATCGCCCTCTACGCGGCCGACGGCAAACAAGGCTTTTACGAAAAATTAGGGTTCGACTATCATCCGCGCGGCATGAAGATCCGCGAGGACCAATGGCCCTATTCCCAATAATTCCTAGTCCCGCGTGGAGAGCAACTACCTCTTGCGGCTGGCCATGTCTGTCCCTGGGAGCGATAATGTAAGAGAGTTTTGTCGAAAGAAGTGAGCGTCCTGTCAGGCAGCCCGCAGCGATTCCGCGACCTCCGGTTCAACGTGCGAAACTCCGTCATGAATGGCGCCTACGGCACCATGGCGACCGGTATTGTCTCGACCTTCGTACCGCTGTACATGCTGGACGCGCTCCATGCCAATAATCAGCTCATTGCCCTATTGAATTCCCTGCCCGCCCTGAGCGCTCTCCTAGCCTCCGTGGCCGGCGCGTTTTGGGTCCCGCGGTTGAGCGGCTACCGGCCGTTCAGCGTGGTCACGTTCCTGCTCACCCGCGTGAGCTATCTGGCCATGGCGCTGGTTCCCTGGGTATCCCCGACGGCCGCCACGCTTGTCGTCGAGGTCAACGCCGCGGCTAACTTCCCGCAAACGCTGGCGACTCTGAGCTGGCAGGCGCTTATGGCCAAGCTGGTTCCGTCCGCGCTGCGGGAAAACTTTTTTGGCCGCCGCAACGCCATTGTCACCATCGTGGGGCTGGGTGGCACCATTCTGACTGGCGGTGTTCTGCAGCTCTTCAATCCGCATGCCAAGGGTCCCTACCAAGCTTTTCTGGTTCTCGCGTTTCTGCTGGGGATGGTGGAGGTGTGGTATCTGGCCCGCCACCGCGAACCCGTCGCCGGCGAACGCCCTCGGCCGCTGCGCTGGGACACCTGGATGCAGCTTTGGCGGGTCGGCTCCTTTCGGCAGTATGTGATTATGGCCGCATTCTTCAACTTCGGATGGCAGATTAGCTGGCCGCTCTTTTCCATCTTTCAAATCAACACGGCCCACGCCACCGGCCTCTGGATCGGGATCTTTACCATTGCGACCCAAGCCACGGAGATTCTCACCTTCCGCTGGTGGGGAAAGATGGCGCAGCGGCACGGGGGCCTCTCTGTCCTCGGGGTGTCCGCCATGGGCATCAGCTTGGTGCCGCTCTTGACGGTGCTGAGCACCAACATGCTCTACTTAACGGTCGTCAACTTGTTTAGCGGCCTGTCGCTTTCCGGGGTGACCCTGTTGCTGTTCACGGAGCTCCTGAACGCGGCCCCGTCCCACGAGCGTTCCGGAGCTATCGCCTTTTACAACGTCATCTTGGGAGGCGTCGCCTTCGTGGCGCCGGAACTAGGCGTCTTCCTGTTGCATGTTCTGCACATGGAAGGCGCGATGTTAACATCGACCATCTGGCGTTTTGCGGGCGGTGTCCTCTTCATCACGCCGGCGCTGAAACGGGTTCGCGAGAGCCGCAAGGAACGGGCCGCGTAAGGGAAAGGCCGCGCTCGAATCATCCGCCGCGCTTTCGGTGCCGTGTCCGGGAGAGTCATCCCCCACGCGCAATTCTTACGGCTGTCGCATCGGATGAGCCATGGCCATCTCTTATTATCCGTCTCTCGTGATTGCCTGTTTGAGGTTTTCGATCTCAGCCTTCAGATCATCAACTTTAGCCGCATAGCGGATGGTGACAACCCAGTGAGCAATCCCCAAACCCACCAACAGCGCTGCGAAGATAATCGCGAGCATGCCCCTTATCTCCTTAGAGTCCCCAAGGGGGTGCGGGAAGCACCCCCTTGGGCTACCAGATGATGCCAGCCCTGTAGAGCTAGCGAATCATGGGCAGCATGTTTTCCGCCAAGATTTCGGAGAAGTCCTTCACAACCACCTTGTCTTCCGCACCCAAAGCCTGTACCCCGTCCCGCATCATGGTCAGACAGAACGGACAAGCCGTCGCTATCGTCTCGGCACCGGTCGCGAGCGCCTGTTCAGCCCGCGCCTGATTAATCTTGGTTCCAACTTTCTCTTCCATCCACATCCGGCCGCCGCCCGCTCCACAGCAGAAGCTTTGCTCACGGCTCCGGCTCATTTCCTTGAGTTCCAAGCCAGGCACCGACTTCAGCACGTCCCGGGGCTGGTCAAAGATGTTGTTGTAGCGGCCCAGATAGCAGGAGTCGTGATAGGTCACCGTGGCTGCTTCACCGCCCTGCGGCTGCAAGCGCCCGTCGGCCACCAATTGGGACAAGTACTCGCTGTGGTGCACCACCTCATACTCACCGCCAAAGAACGGATATTCGTTCTTTAGGGTGTTGAAACAGTGCGGGCAGGTGGTCACGATGGTCGTAACGCCCAAATCGTTCAACGTCTCCACATTTTGCTGGGCCATCATCTGGAACAGATATTCATTGCCCATGCGGCGGGAGGCTTCGCCGTTACAGGTCTCCCGAGCGCCGAGCACGCCCACGTCCACCCCGGCTTGCTTCATCAGCTGAACCGTCGCTTCCGCCACCTTGCGCGCCCGATCGTCATACGTGGCCGCGCACCCCATCCAGTACAATACGTCGGCACTCTCACCGCGGGACAAGTCCTTGATCCCCATGGCCTCTGCGAACTGCTGGCGCTTATCGAGACCGAGTCCCCACGGGTTGCCGGCGTTTTCAACATTCTTGAAGAACATCTGCGCCTCGTCCGGCATCTCGCCCTGCGTGAGCACCAAATGGCGCCGCATGCCGACAATTTTCACGACGTGCTCATCAAAAACCGGGCACGCTTCGACGCAGGCGCCACAGGTAGTGCAGGCCCACAGATCCTCGGCCGGGGTGACGCCTCCAGCCATGGGGATTTCAAGCAGAGCCCGCTCGTCGTCCGTGCGCTGCGCCTCCGACTTGGTCAGAATGGGGCCGACGGCCTCCAATTGGTGCCGCAAGTCCACCATAATCTGCTTTGGCGACAAGTGCTTGCCGGTGTAGTTGGCAGGGCATTGTTCCGTACAACGTCCGCATTGAACACACGCATACGCATCCAACAGGTCCGTCCAAGCCAAATCGGTCACCTGTCCAATCCCAAAAGACTCCGCGTTTTCATCTTCCAAGTCCAACGCCGGCAGTTGACCCAAGGGATCCAAGTTGCGGTGATAAATGTTCACCGGCGCCACGAACAAGTGGAAGTGCTTGGAGTATGGCAGATAGACCAAGAACCCCATCAGCGCGGTCAGCTTAACCCAATCGGCGACCAACGTACCGGTGTGATCGGCTTGGACACCAAACGACTGAAACCAGTGCGCCAAAAGGGAACCGATAGGAGCCCAGGCGGCATGGGGCGTCAACGCTATGCCGAACGATTCAATGGCCACATCGGCCAGCACCACGATGGCGATAAGAATCAGGACCGCCAAGGCGTCAAAATTCCGTACTAAGCGCTTGGGACGCATCACATAGCGCTTATAGGCGGCCATTCCCAGCGCGATAAGTACAAACACCGCCATGACGTCCGTGGCCACGTTCAAAATCAGGGCGGGTACGCCTTCCGGTGCCCCCACACTGGGAAACAGGCCGCGAATCAAAAAGATCACGGAACCAATCGTCAGGATGATAAATCCCCAAAAGATGGTAAAGTGCATCGGTCCCGAATATTTGTCTTTAAACAGCCGCTTTTGGCCAAAGACAAACGTCATGACACTCTGAAGCCGAGCCCCGCGATCCTGGCTGCGATCCAGGGGCTGGCCCAGCATCACGTAGCTCCACTTTTCTTGCACTAATAAGCCGAACCAGAGCAGGGCAAAAATAAAAACAACGATAAATAGCACATGATTAATGCCCACACTGGAGCCTCCTTTATGTGCGGTTTGTTCCAGTGTATACCGGGAACAAATTCCTTGCCAAGTGCAAGTATTGGGATTTCTTCACGAATCGTTAGGAAAGAGGGATAACTTGGATACGGCGGGCCAGGTGATACCCCACGGCAATCTCGCTCACACCGCTCAGCACAACCAGGGGGCCTCGGGATATCTTGTGGCGCACGGTGACCTCATGACCCACCATCAATCCCAGCCGAATGGCTTCAGCTTCCTGATCCGGCCGGTCGAACGCTTCGATGCGCAACGTCAGTCCCACCCGGGCGTCCGCCAAGGTCATCCTTGGTTGCCTCCCCAGGGTTCCGGCATGGTCGAAGGCGCCGGCTCCGGGGAACGGTAGAAAACCCGGGCCACGATATGCGACAGTTCGTACACCAAGTAGATGGCGCCGCCGATAACCAGCATGGATAGCGCGTCGGGCGGGGCCACGATGGCCGCAATGAGGAACGACAGGACCAACGCGTACCGGCGCCAACGCTTGAACATCGAGGGCTCAATGATGCCGAGGTGCGCCAGAAGACCCGATATGAGGGGCAGCTCGGCCAAAAATCCGAAAGGTACGGTCAAGTACACAATAAAGTTGAGGTAGTTGGAGAGGGTCCAATACTCGGCCACGCCTTGGCCGACAAATTTCAGCATCACGTGCAGGACAAGCGGGACAAAGACCCAAAAGCCGACTGCCATCCCGGCCAAAAACAACACTAGACCAGGCCCCACCACCACGGCGACGACCTTGCGCTCCGTTGACGTCAATCCTGGCATCACAAAACTGGCTGCTTCGTACAGAATCAGCGGTGATGACACGATTAAGGCCATCATGAGGTCAATCTTAATCAAGGCAAAGAATGCTTCAGGCACTCCAATGACGATAATGTGTTTGACGTGGGCCCGTTCGACCAGCCAATGAAGTACCGGCTGGGACACGAAGAACCCGCCCAGGAACAGCACCCCTACCACCACCAAAACGATGGTGATCCGGTTGCGCAGTTCGGTTAGATGCTCCGTCAAACTCATTTCTCGATCATTCACCCTGGCGCCCCCTATCGTCCTTAATCCTCGACCAACCCGTGCCGAATCGCGTAGGCGGCGGCCTGCACCCGGTTTTCAAAGTGCAGCTTCTGCAAGATGTTGCGCAGATGATTCTTGACGGTGTTCTCGGCAATGGAGAGCAAGTCGGCAATCTCGCGATTGGTGCATCCTTGGCCGACCAACCGCAGCACTTCCATCTCCCGCGCGGTAAACTCCGACGGCGCCCCGGCGGATGCCGCATGGCGCGTCCGGCTGGCCACCGTGTGGACAATTTTCGCTGCGATTTCCTCGGAAATCGCGGCCTCGCCGTGAATCTGGCGGCGCACTTCCTCAACAAACGATTCCGGGCTCATGTGCTTGACCAGATACCCCTGGGCGCCGGCTCGTATCGCTTCAAACAGCAAATCATCATCGTCGCTGGCGGTCAACATGCAAATTTTAACGTAGGGCAGACGTTCCTTAATCTGGCGCGTAGCCTCTAAGCCGTCTCCGTCCGACATGTTAATATCCATTAAAATCAGATCCGGCATCGTCTCTTCAGCCCTCATCAAGGCCTCGCGGCCGCCCTCGGCCTGAGCGACAATTTCCATATCGTCCTGCCCCTGAATCAGGGAAGCCAAGGCTGATCGAAACAACGCGTGGTCATCCACCAGCATGAGTCTTGCCTTTTCCACCATCGGTGCCCCTCCCTTCTGCAGGAATGCGGAGAGTCACGGTGGTGCCGCGGCCCGCCTGGCTGTCCACCATCAAGTGGCCGCCGATCGCTTCGGCGCGCTCCTTCATGACCGACAATCCGTAGTGATCCGGTTCTGCGCCAATCGTTCCCGGCTTGAACCCGAGGCCGTCATCGCGTATCACGAACTGAATCGTCCGTCCCTCTCGGACGCACTCCAAGTCGACGCGACGCGCCCGAGCATGCTTACGAACATTGGCTAATGCTTCTTGTATTATCCGCAAAATCTGCATTGACGCAAGTTCGCTCCATAGTTCCTCGCGCGGCTCAAGCGGCTTCAACTGCACCAGCATGCCCGTGTGCCGCTCAAATTCACGCACCTGCCGCTCGATGGTCGGCCAGAACCCCTCATCCAACCGCCGGCTGGCCCGAAGATCGTAGAGGGTCTGGCGCACCTCGAGATAGGTTTGATTGAGAAGTCGGTCAAAGACTTCCAACTGCTCCGTCACCGCGGTCGACGACTCCAGTTGGGAAACACTGTCCTTCAGCTTATAGGCCTCAATCTTCAACACCGCCAAGTTTTGGGCGATGCCGTCGTGCATCTCGCGGGCAATCCGCTCGCGCTCCTTCAACGACAGCACTGCCTCTTTGTAGGTGCGGCGCTCCGTCTCTAGACGCTCCATGGCCCGAAACACGTACCAGGAAAAAATGACAGCGCCCACCAAGGTCGTGCAAACCGCAATGCCGCTCACGGTGGCAGGAGAAAACCGCGGCGTCAGGTAGTAGTCGCGCACCAGCTCGGCCACCGCCACGAAAATGGTCGGCCCGAGAATGGTCAACAGTTTCAGCCACAGGTACCGTGTCCGGTCGTCCATCATACCCTCCCGGCTAAGCTTCGACCCGTCCCGCAGCGAGAAACGCCTCAATGAGTTCCTGGACCCTCTGCGGCTGGTCCAAAAGCGCCAAGTGACCGGCATCGGGCACCACATGCACCCGGCCGCGGGACGTCAAGTGGGCGGCCTCGTCAGCCATCCGCGGCGACGTCCGCGTGTCGTGGTTCCCCACCACGAAGAGCGTGTCGTGGGTCAGTTCCTGAAACACCCGGCGATTCGACGCAAGATAGATGGCCGCCATGGCCTGAAGATAATTGTCCGCATCCATCGTGCGCATATCAGCCACCAGCTGCTCTTTGACCTCCGGGTCCGCAAACGGCGTAAGAGTGGCATCGGCATACCGCCGTGAAAACTCGTCCATGGGAATGGCCGCCAATTCTTGGCGCCGCTGTTCCACCGCAGTCTCCCCGTCTTGGAATCCCGGAGTCGCCCCAATCAACACCAGCCGGCGGATCTTGTCCGGCCACCGAACCGCCGCGCGGGCCATTACCCAGGTCCCCAGGGATACCCCCAGCAAATGGGCCGGCCGGTCGACCTCGTTTAGCAGATCGCCGACATCGCCCACCCAAGCCTCCAAGTCCGGCTCCAACGCCGCATTCTCCCCCACGCCGCGCGGGTCATACGTGACAACCCGATAATGCCGCGACAAAACCGGCAACAGCCGATAGAACAAAAACCGGCCCAATCCTAAACTGGGATGACAAATCACGGCTTCAGGCCCGTCACCCATGCTGAAATATTTGACGCCGTTCTGCGTTCTCAGCATTCCTTCTGTGCCTCCTCGGCAATGGTCCTGATTGCATCCAATGCGTCCACGTTCTCCACGGATGACAAGTCTCCGGTGGCCGCGTTTGTGTAGGCAGCCCGGATGACGCGGCGCACGACCTTGCCGTTGCGGGTCTTGGGAAGCTCCCGGACGCGGTGCACGCGCTCCGGACGGAGTGCCTTGCCCATGTGCTGGGCCACATAATCGCGCAGCTCTGCTTCCAGTTCGGTATGCCCTTCACGCGCCACCACGAAACAGATTAAAACCTCGCCCTTGACCGGGTCTGGCACGCCGACCGCCGCCGCCTCCACGACGGACGGGTGGGACACGAGAATAGACTCCACCTCCGCCGGTCCGAGCCGCTTGCCAGCTACCTTGATGGTATCATCGCTTCGTCCCACGATGTACCAAAATCCATCCTCATCCACCATGGCATAGTCTCCATGGACCCATACGTCCGGCCATCGGTGCCAATAAGTCTCCAAATACCGTTCCGGACTCTTCCAAAACCCGCGCGTCATCCCCGTCCACGGCGCCCGGATAATCAGCTCCCCAACCGCCCCCCGAATGGGCGCCCCGGACTCGTCCACCACGTCCGCGGCCATTCCAGGAATGGGGCCGTTAAACGCGCAGGGCTTCTGGGGCTCGGTGGCAAAGGCGCTCAGGATACCGCCCGAAATCTCCGTGCCGCCGCTGTAGTTGATAATGGGACAGCGCCGTTTGCCGACCTTCTCGAAGAACCACATCCACGGGTCAGGGTTCCATGGTTCCCCCGAGGAACCCAAAATCCTTAGCGAGTCCAGCGAGTGCCCCTCCAACGGTTTCTCTCCGGAAGCCATTAAGCCGCGGATGGCGGTGGGCGAAATACCGAACACGCTCACGCGATGCCGATCGATGAGATCCCAGAGCCGACTCGGGTCAGGATAATCCGGCGTGCCGTCATAGAGCAGCAAGGTGGAGCCCGTGATGAGGCCCCCATACACCATCCAGGGCCCCATCATCCAACCCATGTCGGTGTACCAAAAGAACACATCCTCCGGTCTAAGATCGAAAGCATGCCATAAATCCTGGGCTGCCTTGAGCGGGAACCCGAGATGAGTGTGCAAGGCGCCCTTCGGCCGCCCTGTGGTTCCCGACGTGTAAATCAGCATCAACGGCATTTCCGATGGGACAGCGCGCGTGGGAAAGGGATCGTCGCTGGCCTGGTTCAGCACCTCGTCCCATCGATAGTCCCGGCCCGGCTGCATAGGAACCAACCGATCCAGACGCGAGACCACCAGCACGCGGCGCACACTGGACAGGGATGCCAAGGCTTCGTCGGCCGCTTCCTTCATCGCGACCGTTCGGCCGCGGCGGTTGAACCCGTCGGCGGTGACCAGCACCCGGGCCTGGCTGTCTTCAATACGGGTCGCCAAAGCCGGTGCCCCGTATCCGGAAAACACCGGCACCACCACGGCGCCTAGCTTGGCCGCGGCCAGCATGGCCACCACGGCCTCGACGCCCATCGGGAGATAGAGTGCAATGCGGTCCTGAAATTCCACCCCCAACGTGACGAGCCCGTGGGCCAATCGGTCAACCTGGACCTGCAGTTCTCGATAACTGAGGTGTCGGATCCGGCCCGCTTCGGTCTCTTCAATGACGGCAGTTTTGTCCCCGCGCCCCGCTGTTACATGGCGATCCAGGGCCGCTAAAGCCAAATTGGACGTGCCCCCAACGAACCACTCGGCCCATTGCCAGCCCCGGTCCCGGTTCAACACCGATTGATACGGGGTGACAAACGGCCAA
>JAJZBJ010000173.1 GCA_021798975.1 Bacillota bacterium
TTCCGCCATAAGCCAGTTATTGCCACAACAGTCGTTTGCAACGGTGCAGTCTGTTCCATGACCCAGACTCCGAGGGTACCGCACCACGGTCCTCCATGGTCAAAAGTTGTCGAACGATTTGCGGTCTTCTAACAAGGAGGGGGCCTCGTGGTGCCGAATACTTTGCATAAGCTTGGGGCTACATCAATCGCCCCAAACATAGACAGAACCCAAATAAGTTACGAAGAGGAGGGCACTTAATCATGAACGCACGAGTCACGTGGGCGGCCTCATTGGTCGTCGTAGCCGGTGTCGCTGTATCGCTGATCGGGGCCGGAATGGCCAACGCCGGGTCCACATCGCCGGAAGGGCCGACTTTTCAGGATGGTCCCGCGTTGATTACGCCGACGGTTCCGCCGCCAGGATTTAATCCGTTAACCGCAACTAATGCGCAACTAATTGCAAATGGTCTACCCCCGCATCCGGCCGGTATGCACCCCGGGTGGTGGATTCGAGCTGTCACTAATAATCATTGGGTTCCTCTTCACTTTACGACGCTTGCCACCCGCACGCTAATTCCCACGATGGCCCCAGCACCCGCACCCGGCGGCACGACCAACACGACGTCGTCGGGTGGACTAGATTCACCCAACTGGAGCGGAAACCGGGATTACACGACGACCGGCCATTATCAATCTATCGTGGCGCAATGGGTTGTGCCGAGTGTGACTTCGCCCTTTGAAGTCAATGCGTATTCCAGTGTATGGCCTGGTCTTGGCTTAGGCAATAGTGATTCGGCACAGCTCTTCCAAGCAGGCAGCGAACAAGACAGCACCTGGCAATATGTGCAGCATGTCGGCGAACAACAATATTTTAATTACGCGTTATGGTGGCAAATCACCGCCTATAATGGGGGGATGTATCCTTACCAGCAGGGGGTAGGATTTGGGGCCTCCCCGGGGCAAACGGTGTTTGTCAATGTGGCCTACGATACATCGACCGGCCAGGCCCACTTTTACATCAAAAACGATAGCACAGGACAAGTCGACTCCTTTAACGTCAGTGCTTCCGGCACGTTTGGTGGGCAGCATGCGGAGTGGATTTTTGAGCGGACGGCAGAAAATGGTAACTATCCCCAGCTGGCCAAGTTAACTAGCGCCCTAACCCTGACGGATGCGAACGCCGAGTTGAACGGCACGTGGAATGGAGTCGGCAATTGGTCGCACCAATGGATGAATATGTATGATTTTCATCTCGACGACTCTACCGAGTATGTTGATGCCTCGCCTAACCCGATTAATTCCGCCGGTAATAGTTTTGGGTTCACGTGGGACCATTACGGAGATGTAGATGCCAAGAACACTTAAGTGGCGATGCCCAATAACCGGAGGTACCACATGAGTTTTGTTAAACGGTCCGGACTGATGTTGCTTACAGGACTTACAATCGTTTCCGTGGCGGGGTGCGGCCAACAGTTGACGACCGCTATTCAGCCGGCGGTGCCGATACCGATAGCTCGACAGTGGATCACGGCGCACACGGATGCCCAGAAGCCGCCGCTAAAATTCATCGGTGTCGCGGCACAAAAACAAGGGAACCGTTATTGGCCGATCGATTTCCGTGCGGGGACAATGCTCACCATGCATGTCCAATCACATGAAATTACCGTGCCCAAGGATTCGATACTGCGTGTGGTGGTCGGTCGGTCCCCCAACTATTCCGTCATCTCGGTCCGATATCGACCACCGCACCGTCAAACGTGGGAACCACTGTTTCGTGCGCCCTAAGTCGGTGTGTTAAGCGCGAGAATGCAAACTTAGGTCGGAATAGCAATGCGCGTGTTGTCATGGTTGACTATACTCTAATCTGACGTCAGGATGCTCCCAAAAATCCCGTCCGATTAGGATCGATTCTCTTATTTCTTGACACGCACCGTTGTGGGTCATAGAGTTATGTCTGACACTTACCGTGAAGGAGCCGCACGATGGCCGGACAACGGGTCGGATATATCCGAGTGAGCAGTGTGGACCAGAACCCCGATCGCCAATTGGACGAGGTCGGGGTGGATCGCATGTTTATCGACAAAGCGTCCGGCAAGGACGTTCATCGGCCGCAGTTGGACCAGTTGCTCGCCTTTGTCCGCGAGGGGGACACGCTCGTGGTGCATAGCATGGACCGATTAGCCCGCAATCTGGATGACTTGCGCAAGCTCGTCCAGACGCTGACGCGACGCGGCGTCCGCATCGAGTTCGTGAAAGAACATTTGACTTTTACCGGCGAGGATTCGCCCATGGCCCAGCTCATGCTGTCTGTGATGGGGGCGTTTGCCGAATTTGAGCGGGCCTTGATTCGCGAGCGTCAGCGGGAAGGCATTGCCTTGGCCAAACAACGCGGGGTCTATCGCGGGCGGAAGAAATCCTTGACCGCCGATCAGGTACGGGACCTCCAACGTCGGGCGCAGGCGGGCGAAGCCAAGACGCGCCTGGCTAAAGCCTTCGGCATTAGCCGAGAAACCGTCTATCAATACTTGCGGTCTGGCGTATGAGTATTCAGGACACCGCGTATCCCCGCCTGAAGACGACGGTGACTGCCGACGAGTTGCAGCAGGTGTGGACCCCGACCGACGCCGAACACCGCTGGGTCCGCTCCCAGGCTCGCGGACCGGTGGCCCAATTTGGTCTCTTAACCAGTCTCAAAATCTTTCAGCGGCTGGGCTATTTTCTTCCCTTAGTCGACCTGCCGAAGCCGATTTGGGATCACTTGGTCCAACACATCAAACCCGTGCGCACCCGGGCCGAGCTCTTGGGTTATGACCCATCCGGCACCCGCTGGCGGCATCAACGGGACATCCGCGCACATCTTGAGGTTCAGCCGTGGGACGGTACGGCCCGGCATCTGGTGGTCACGACCATGCGCCAGGCGGTGGACCGCCGCGAAGCGGTAGCGGATTTGGTGAATGTGGCCGTTGAAGAGCTGGTGCGCAACCGCCGGGAACTCCCACCGTTCGGCGTGTTGTGGCGCGCGGCGCGCCGCATTCAGGCGCGGCATCAACGCGCCCTGCATCGTCAGGCCGCGTCACGACTCACCCTTCAAGACCGTGAACGCCTAGCGACGCTGTTCGAGGTGGTGCCCACCAGTCGTTGGAGTCCGTGGCAGCAGGCCAAAAGCGATCCCGGCCCGCCTACGGCCCGGCGCTTTCAGGCCGTCTGGGCCCATCTCCAGTGGCTCGAATCCTGGCCCCTGCCCGACGGGATTCTGGCGGACATTCCCCTCGCCCAACGTCAGCAATGGGCCACGGAAGCGCGGTCCTTGGATGCCGCCCGGATGCTGGCGCTGGCCGAGGACAAACGATGGGCGCTCACCGTGGCGTTCTTGGTGGATCGCGCGGTCCAAACGCGAGACGATTTAGCCGAAATGCTCGTCAAACGGATGCAGCGGCTCCATAAGCGGGCCCGCGAGGCCCTGGTAACCCACCAACAACGCCAGCAGGATCAAGCCGATCATCTGATCGCCGTGTTTCAGCAGGTGCTGACGGCGTATCAACGGGCCGAGACCCCGGCTGCGCAGGCGCAGGCGGTCGCCGACGTGCTGGGAGATGACGCGGCCCACCTCCACGATCAATGCGACGCCCATTTAGCGCACGCGGGCCACAATTATTATGGGTTTGTACCGCCGCTCTTCCGAAGCCAACGGGCCACCTGTTTTCGGCTGCTGCAGAGCCTCACCATCGAAGCCACCACCCAGGATGATGGTCTGGTGCGCGCTCTACGCTGGTTGAAAACCCAAGTGGGGGCCAGAGGACCGACCTTGACGGTCCCCGAGGACTTTTCCTGGACGTGGATTCCGGATCGCTGGTGGCGCTGGGTCACGGGAAGTTCCCGGCGGGACCAGCCCCCGCGTACCATCCAACGCCCAGCGTTCGAATGCTGTGCCTTTTCCGAGTTGGCGTGGGCGCTGAAAGCCGGGGATTGTTATGTGGTGGGTAGCGACCAATACGCTGACTACCGCACGCAGCTTATCTCCGAGGACGAATATCAAGACAACGTGGCCGCCTACGGCGCGGAAGTCGGGTTGGCGGTCGAACCGGACGCCCTGGTCGCTCAACTGCGGAGCCGCTTGATGGAGCAGGCCGCCACCACCGATGCCGGCTTTCCGCGTAATAGCTGGTTGCGCATTGAAGACGGACGGCCCATTCTCACCCGACTGCCCGCCAGTGAGACCTCGGCCACTCTAAAGACATGGGAAGCGGCCTTGGCCGATCAGATGCCCGCGACGGCGCTGCTGGATGTCTTGGCCGACACCGAGTATTGGCTTCATTGGACGCAATTCTTCGGCCCGGTATCCGGGCATGCGGCAAAGGTGGATGACCCCGTGGCCCGGTACCTGGCGACGGTGTTTTGCTATGGCTGCAATTTGGGACCGTCTCAAACGGCCCGCGCCTTAGACACGTTAGATCGCCGTCAAGTGGCCTGGATTCATGCCCACCATATCACCGAGGAACAACTGGACGTCGCGATTCGGCATGTCATTAACGCGTACAATCGCTTTGCCCTGCCGCGCTATTGGGGATCGGGCCGCCATGCCGCAGCCGACGGGACGAAGTGGGATCTGTACGAGCAAAACCTGTTGTCCGAGTATCACATTCGCTACGGCGGCTATGGCGGCATTGGCTATTACCACGTCTCGGATACGTACATCGCGCTCTTCAGCCACTTCATTCCCTGCGGCGTGTGGGAGGCGGTGTACATCTTGGATGGGCTCTTGAAGAATGCGTCAGACATCCAACCCGACATCGTGCACGCCGATACCCAAGGCCAAAATGCTCCGGTCTTTGGACTGGCCTATCTGCTCGGGATTCAACTCATGCCGCGCATTCGCAATTGGCAGGACCTCGTGTTCGCGCGGCCCACAGCGGCGACCCAGTATGCCCACATTGACAGTCTCTTCGGACCACCGGTGGATTGGGATCTCATCGTACGGCATGTGCCCGACATGCTGCGGGTGGCGCTGTCCATTAAAGAGGGGCGTATCGCCGCCTCGACGGTGCTCCGAAAACTCAGTAGCTACAGCCGAAAAAATAAGCTGTACCAGGCGTTTCGGGAATTGGGCCGGGCTGTGCGCACGGACTTTCTCTTGCGGTATCTCCACGAGGCGGACCTCCGGGCCACCATTCAAGCCGCCACTAATAAGAGCGAAGCCTTTAACGGGTTTGCCAAATGGTTGTTCTTTGGCGGGGAAGGCACGATTGCCAGCAATGACCGGGCCGAGCAACGGAAGATCATCAAATATAATCACCTCGTCGCCAATTGTCTCATCTTCTTTAATGTCTTCCGGATGACCCAGGGGCTGCATACGCTGCAACAAAGCGGCCAGACGTTGGATGCTGAGGCTCTAGCGGCGTTGAGTCCCTATGGGACGGCCCATGTCAATCGGTTCGGCCGCTACGAGCTAGACCTCACCCGGCAGCCCCCGCCGGTCGAATATGCCTTGTTGGCGGACTTGCCCACGGACCATTCCTGACTGGCAATAACTGGCTTATGGCGGAATATTTACGAATCGTTGCCATACCCCTAGCTCACATCGACCTGCCACAATTCGTTGGGCCGGGACCGTTCAAAGCGGACCCACGCGCGCTTTGAGGGCGTGTGGCGAGCGATCGGCCGACCCAACAACCCGTGC
>JAJZBJ010000174.1 GCA_021798975.1 Bacillota bacterium
TGATCCGAAGGGTTTGTACCGCCAGGCGCGTGAAGGCCGCCTGGCAGAGATGACGGGTATTCAATCGCCCTATGAAGTACCGGAGGCGCCGGACCTGACCATTATTTCCGGGGAACGTCCATTCCAAGAAGATTTGGACCGACTGGTCCGGTTCTTAGAGGAGCGGCAGATCATACCGGAGCTTGAACCGGGCATGGTAGCAGCGGTCACCGAATAACAGATGGGGCGAGGGCCGGCGGAAACGCCGGCCCTCGCCTTATGAGCCGCAGGCAAAGTGGGCATAATTTCCAAGAGGGATAGCATTTGGCGCTTTAGAGCGGGCGAATTTGGCCAAACTAGCTCTGCGAGGCCAGACGGCTGCATCCTACTTGATTATGCTTCGCGGAAAGGAGGGCCTGCGGTGAGTTTTCAAAGCATCGTAACCTTCGTCCAATTCTTTCTGATTGTGGTGATCGGGCTCTACTTTTGGAATGCCCTGAAGTCCCAGCAAGGTGCCAAGGTGGCTGTGGAACGGGAGTCCAAAAAGGAGATCGACAAGCTGCGCCGCATGCGTGCGATCCAGCTTTCAGAACCCTTGTCAGAAAAAACCCGGCCCGCCTCGTTTGCGGAGATTGTGGGCCAGACTGATGGCATTAAGGCGTTGAAGGCTGCCTTGTGCGGGCCTAATCCTCAACACGTCATCATCTACGGACCTCCCGGTGTTGGAAAGACAGCGGCTGCCCGCTTGGTGCTGGAGGAGGCCAAACGCATGAATTGGTCGCCGTTTCGGTCGGACGCCAAATTCATTGAATTAGACGCCACCACGGCTCGATTCGATGAACGGGGCATCGCCGATCCCCTGATTGGTTCCGTTCACGATCCGATTTACCAAGGGGCTGGGCCGATGGGGATGGCGGGGATCCCACAGCCCAAGCCGGGGGCTGTCACCAAGGCGCATGGCGGAATCCTCTTCATCGATGAAATCGGGGAACTGCATCCCATCCAGATGAACAAGCTGCTGAAGGTGCTGGAAGATCGCAAGGTATTTTTGGAGTCGGCATATTACAACTCCGAGGACCAAAACATCCCCTTGCACATCCAAGACATTTTCGAAAACGGGTTGCCGGCGGACTTTCGACTTGTCGGCGCCACGACCCGGCAACCGCAGGAAATTCCTCCCGCGATCCGGTCCCGCTGTCTGGAAATTTACTTCCGGGCCCTCCTACCCG
This sequence comes from Bacillota bacterium, assembly GCA_021798975.1. Classification (GTDB taxonomy): domain Bacteria; phylum Bacillota; class Sulfobacillia; order Sulfobacillales; family Sulfobacillaceae; genus Sulfobacillus_B. The sequence goes on from JAJZBJ010000174.1 coordinate 1,209, forward strand.
ATGAGGTCCACGCCATCGCCCAAAACGCCGCCAAGCGCATGGGAGCGGACATTGAGTCGGGCGCGCTGGAGGTCGTCAAGCGCTATGCCACCAACGGCCGGGAAGCCGTCAACATGATTCAAATCGCGGCCGGGGTGGCGATGACGGAGGATCGGCGCGGCATCACGCAGGCGGATGTTGAATGGGTGGTCAATTCGGGACAATACAACCCACGCCCGGAGAAGAAGGTCGCCGATAGGCCGCACATCGGTATGGTCAACGGCCTAGCGGTCTACGGACCCAACTTGGGGACGGTCTTGGAAGTGGAGGCCGTGGCCCATGAAACGGAGCCCGGACACGGCCGCATTTATGTCACCGGTGTGGTGGATGAAGAAGAAATGGGTAGTGGCGGCCGCACCATCCGCCGCAAGTCGATGGCCAGGAGTTCCGTGGAAAACGTGCTCACGGTGCTGCATAACGTGATGGGCCTTAAAACCCAGGATTACAACCTGCACGTCAATTTCCCGGGGGGCGTGCCGCTTGACGGTCCGTCAGCGGGTGTCGCCATCGCTACGGCGCTCTTTTCCGCGATTACCCAGCAGCCGGTGGACAACAAACTGGCCATGACAGGCGAGCTGTCGATTCGCGGCCAAGTTCGGCCCATTGGCGGGGTCGTGGCCAAGGTGGAGGCTGCGATGCAGGCCGGGTGCAAGCGGGTCCTCATCCCCCGCGATAACTGGCAGGAAGTATTTAAGAGCATGGCCATTGAAGTCACACCGGTCGACACCTTGAGAGACGTGATAGACGTCTCGGTCATGGCTGCCGAAGAGGAGCCGGTGACAGGTCAGCCGGTGTTGGACGCGAGTCTGCTCACGGCCAGCCCCGGACCCACATCACCGGCCAGCTGACCGAAAAGGGGTGGCGCTGAGCCGCCCCTTTTTTCTATATTTGGTAATATGGTGCGGGGGTGAGTGGTCGAATATGGATTTGCCGTTATTGCCATTGCGAGGAGTATTGGTCTTCCCGTCCATGGTGGTCCCGCTCGAAATCGGGCGCAAGAAAAGTTTGAACGCATTAGAACACGCGATGCTGGCCGATCGCTCACTGTTGTTTGTGGCCCAAAAGGATACCCGGCAGGACGATCCGGGACCGGACGACCTCTATCGGGTCGGTGTGGTGGCCGAAGTCAAGCAGGTCCTCAAGATGCCGACCGGAGGTTCCAAGGTCGTGGTCGAGGGGCTGACACGGTGCCGGGTCCTTGACGTGCGCGACGACGGGGAGTTTATGACGGCGGAAGTCGAAGCGGTTGGAGAAGAAACGACACTGACCGACGAAGTGGAAGCCTTGATGCACACGGCCGTCGATCTCTTTGAGGTGTATATCAAAAACTCCCGCAAGATGCCCGGGGAAGCCGCGGTAGCCATGAATATCGACGATCCCGGGCGGCTCTCGGATACCATTTGTGCCAGCTTGGACATTCGCACCCAGGAAAAGCAAGAGGTGCTGGAGGCGTTCGGGGCAGCGGACCGCCTAACCCGCGTTTCCGACATCCTGTCGCGGCAAATCGAACTATTGGAGATTGAAAAGCGCATTTCCGGACGGGTGCGTCGGCAAATGGAACGAACCCAGAAGGAATATTACTTGCGCGAGCAACTGAAGGCCATCCAGCGGGAACTCGGCGACGCCGACGAGGGAGAAGGCGAGATTGACGATCTTCGGGCGCGCCTGGACGCGATGGAAGACTTGGCTGAGCCTGTCCGGGAGAAGATTGAGCGCGAAATCAGCCGTCTGCAAAGAATGACGCCGACCTCCGCCGAAGCGGTGGTTGTCCGCACGTATTTGGACTGGCTTCTCGATTTGCCCTGGACCACGGTGAGCGAGACGGTCTTGAGCTTGGCCGAGGCGGAGCAGATCCTTGACGAAGACCATTTTGGCCTGAAGCCGGTCAAAGAGCGCATTTTAGAATATTTAGCGGTCCAATCTTTATCCAGCGAGCTGAAGAGCCCCATCTTGTGTCTGGTGGGCCCGCCGGGTGTGGGGAAGACCTCGTTGGCCCGATCCATTGCCCGTGCCACGGGACGCCGCTTTGTCCGGGTATCGTTGGGGGGCGTGCGCGATGAAGCGGAGATCCGGGGGCACCGGCGCACGTATGTGGGGGCCATGCCGGGCCGCATCATCCAGGGCATTCGGCAGGCTGGTGCCAAGAACCCGCTGTTCTTGTTGGACGAGGTGGACAAGATGGCAGCCGACTTCCGCGGCGACCCGTCGGCCGCGCTCTTGGAGGTGCTCGATCCCGAACAGAACCAGCACTTCTCGGACCACTACATAGAGATGCCGTTTGACTTGTCAGGCGTGATGTTTATCACCACCGCCAATGTCTTACACTCCATTCCGCGGCCGCTTTTGGATCGGATGGAGATTATTACGATTCCGGGCTATACGGAAGAAGAGAAGCTGGCAATCGCTGAGCGGTATCTGTGGCCGCGGCAAGTCCGGCAGCACGGTCTGGTAGCCGAACAGGTCACCGCGAGCCGCCGGGTGTTGGCCCATGTCATTGCGCAATACACCCGCGAAGCTGGGGTGCGCCAATTGGAACGGGAACTGGGCACTATTTGCCGCAAGGCGGCCCGACGAATCGTCGAAACCAAGAAGGCGCCCGTCCGGGTCACTGTACAAAACTTGCCGCGGTTTCTGGGCCAGCCGCGGGTTCGTCACTGGGCGGCGGAGGAGGAAGCGCAAGCGGGGGTGGTCACCGGTCTGGCCGTAACCGACGTGGGCGGCGATATCATGGCGATCGAAGTGACCACCATGCCCGGCAAGGGCCGTCTGACACTGACCGGCATGCTGGGCGACGTGATGCAGGAGTCGGCTCGGGCCGGATTCAGCTATATCCGGTCTCATCAAACGCATCTGGGCGTGCCGCAGGGCTTTGACGAAACAACCGATTTGCACATCCATGTGCCAGAAGGCGCGATCCCCAAGGACGGTCCTTCAGCCGGCATCGCCATGGCTACCGCGATGGTGTCCGCCCTCTCGGGGCGCGCAGTCCGTCCGGACGTGGCGATGACCGGGGAAATTACGCTCCGAGGCCGGGTGCTGCCGGTGGGCGGCATCAAAGAAAAGATTCTAGCTGCGCATCGGGCGGGCATCGCCACCGTGCTAATCCCTGAAAAGAACCACCGCGATGTGGAAGAATTGCCCGCTAATGTCCGCAGAAGTTTGAGCATCCAGACCGTGCGGCATCTGGATGAGGTGTTGAACATTACTTTGGTTTCGGAGGATGGTCATGGCGAAAAAGGGTAAAGCAAAGGGGGCTCCTCCCAAGGGGCCGGGCCGGGGAGGCCTGGTCACGTCGGCCCTCACCATGGCCGAAATGCCGCAGGACGGTAAGAGCGAGGTCGCCTTCATGGGCCGGTCCAATGCCGGCAAGTCGTCCCTCATCAATGCCTTGGTGGGAAGTAAGGTGGCCCATACCAGTTCCACGCCTGGACGCACCCAGCGCATTAATTTCTTCAGCATGGTATCGTGGTATATTGTGGACTTGCCGGGCTTCGGTTATGCCAAGGTCTCCAAACAGGACCGTCAAACATTTGGGCAGGCCGTGGAAACCTATTTGACGGAGCGCCAGTCCCTGGTGGCAGGTGTTCTCATTCAGGATGTGCGCCGCGACCCCGAGGAAGAAGAGGCGATGGTGGTGCATTGGGCAGCCTCGCGCAACATTATGCTGATCGTAGCCGCCAGTAAAATGGACCGACTCAACCGCGCGGAGCAACAAGCCCGGAAGCAAGCGCTGGAAGAGCTTTATGGGCGGCCCGTCTTCCTCATTTCCAATCGAACGGGCGAAGGTATGGATCAGGTGAAAGGTGCCTTACGCGGACTCGGATTGAACCTCTAGCGCCAACGATAGGTGGTGGGTTCGCCGAAACTGATCCGCGGTAGTCGCCGGCCGCGGAGCTTCCCCGCCTTCATCAGCAGGTGCACGGTCACCAGCAAAAAACCGGAGTGGGATACCACCGCCATGCGTTCCACGCGCTGTTGGTAGCGCATGATTTCTTCCATGGCATCCCGGCAGCGGGCATACGACAGCGTCTGACCCTCGGGGGGAATATCAAAGAACCAGGCAGAGCGCAGATAGCTCCACCACATTTCACTAGGCCAGCGCCGGTTGAGAAACCAGGTGCTGGCTTCTGGCACTTTAACGGGAATTTCGCGGAACAGCGGATCGACAATAATCTCAGCGCCGCGTCCAAACAAACGGGCCGTTTCCAAAGCGCGCGGCAAGTCGGACGAAATCACGAGATCCGGGACCGGATAGCCTTCATAGAGGTGGCGGAGCCGGTTCTGCTCGTCCGGGCTGAGCCCCGCCAGATCGTAGTCCTCGAGGTACGCGTTAAATTGGGTTTTTGTCATAAGAAGAGGGTTAGGGGGGACGTTTGGCCGTCCGTGCCGCATAACCCAGAG
>JAJZBJ010000175.1 GCA_021798975.1 Bacillota bacterium
TGGCATCGCCTCGTGAACGATGCCGATATCCGGAAAAGCTACCAAAAGGCGCGCGGCAAAGGGGGATTTGTACGCGCCGATTGGGACACTATTAGCGAAATTATCGCAGCCTCTATGTTGGACACGGCCAAGACCTACGGGCCGGATCGTATTGCTGGCTTCAGCCCCATCCCGGCCATGTCTCAGGTTAGCTTTGCAGCGGGGTCCCGCTTTTTGTCACTGGCAGGCGGCACCATGATAAGCTTCTATGATTGGTACGCAGATTTGCCGCCCGCCTCTCCGCAAATCTGGGGCGAGCAGACTGATGTTCCGGAAAGTGCCGATTGGTACAATGCCAGTTACTTCATCGTCTGGGGCACAAACTTGCCTATGACCCGCACCCCCGACGCCCACTTTATGGTGGAAGCGCGCTATAACGGGACCAAAGTGGTGGGTGTAAGCCCCGACTATGCGGAGTATGTGAAATTTGCTGATCTCTGGCTCCCCTGTAAGGCGGGCACGGATGCGGCCTTGGCGATGGCGATGACGCACGTAATTTTAAAGGAATTTTACGTGGATCATCCTACCCCATACTTTATCGACTACGCCAAAACCTACACCGACCTTCCGTTTTTGGTGACCATCTCACAACACGGGGATATCTTCACGGCGGACCGGTTTTTAAACGCCCAGGATCTGGGCCTGGAGGTGGCGGAAGCCGCGTGGAAAACTGTTGTTTGGGATCAGCCCAGCGATGCCCCGGATATCCCCAACGGGTCGGTGGGCTACCGGTGGGACGGCCAGCAAAAGTGGAACCTAAAGATGGAGAACCCGTCCGGACAGCCGCTTAACCCGCGCTTGAGCTTCATCGACCACTCCGACGATGTGTTGGCTGTGTCGTTTCCCAATCTCGAACCGGGTGCAGCTAACCCGTTTGTGCGGGGGGTGCCCGCTCGGCGAATTGTCAATGCCGCGGGGGAGACGGTTTGGGTGACGACCGTGTACGATCTGATGATGGCTCACGTGGGCGTCGGAAGAGGACTAGCTGGGGACTATCCGCGGGATTATGATGACCCCGGCGGCGCCTACACGCCGGCCTGGCAGGAAGCGATTACGGGGGTAGACCGCAATCTGGCCATTCGCGTGGCACGCGAATTTGCCGAGAATGCCGCGAAAACGCACGGGCGTTCCATGATTGCTCTGGGAGCGGGAACGAATCACTGGTACCACAGTGACCTAATTTATCGGGCCATCATTAATCTAGTGATGTTGACGGGCAGCCAGGGTGTGAACGGCGGCGGTTGGGCGCATTACGTCGGACAGGAAAAGGTGCGCCCCTTGGAGGGGTGGAGTACCCTGGCTTTTGGCTTGGACTGGGCTCGTCCGCCCCGTCAACATGCCGGCACGGCGTTCTTCTATTTCGCCACGGATCAGTTTCGCTACGAAGAACCCGCCGCACCGCTCGCAGGAATCCCGACGTCGGGGGAGTTCCGGGATCAGCATCCCGCTGACATGGCAGCTCTAGCGTCGCGATTGGGATGGCTGCCGTCCTTCCCCCAGTGGACTGAGAATTCCCTCGACGTGGTCAAGGCGGCCCGACAGGCCGGTGCCGTCAGTGCGCAGGAGATTGCCCAGTACGCCGCCGAGAAACTAGTCAATGGGGAGTTGGAGTGGGCGGTCGAAAACCCCGACGATCCCCGGAACTTTCCCCGGGTGTTTTTTGTCTGGCGTTCCAACCTATTGGGCGCAAGCGGCAAGGGGCATGAATACTTCTTAAAGCACATGCTGGGGGCCTCCGGGCATGTGCTGGGCAGTCCCGAAGAATCATGGCACCCCGAAACCATCCGATTGCCGGAAGACATCCCCGAAGGCAAGGTCGACTTGTTGATAGATGTGGACTTTCGCATGACGTCTAGCGGCCTCTACGCGGACATCGTGCTGCCGGCGGCAACCTGGTACGAGAAGCACGATTTGAGCAGCACGGACATGCATCCGTTTGTGCATCCCTTTAACCCGGCCGTGGCACCGTTGTTCGAGTCCAAAACCGATTGGGACACTTTCCGCACCTTGGCCGAATCCTTTTCACGAATGGCCAGCGAGCATTTGCCGGTCGTCGACGACCTGGTGATGATTCCCCTGCAGCATGATTCGCCCGGAGAAATAGCCCAGCCGCAGGGCAAAGTACGCGATTGGCGGCGCGGCGAATGTGAACCGGCCATCGGCAAAACATTGCCGAATCTGGTGCTGGTGCAACGCGACTATGCGCATCTGGTGGATCAAATGACCACGTTGGGCCCTTTGGCCGACGAGGCCCTGGTCACGAAGGGCATCCGCATTGACGGCCATGCCGCCGTTCGGGAATTGGCGGAACGGGTCGGACAGTCCGACCGTTCAGGACCGGGCCTGGGCCGTCCTTTGTTGTGGACCGGTCAACAGGCTGCTGAGGCCATCTTAACGCTGTCCGGGCCCACCAATGGACATCGAGCGGTCGAGGAATGGCAGGCGCTCGAAAAGACCACCGGCATGAAGTTAATGGAAGCCATTCACGGGCGTGAGGACACCGCTTACCGTTTCCAGGATCTGACCGTCCAACCCCGGCTGGCGCTGCCCGCGCCGGTGTGGTCGGGACTCGAGGGAGAAGGCCGACGCTATTCGCCGTTTACGGCCAATGTGGACTTCAAGATTCCCTGGAGAACGATTACCGGGCGGCAGCACTTCTATTTGGATCACGAAGTGATGCTGGACTACGGGGAAGGATTACCCGCCTACCGCGCCCCCAACGACGCGCCGCCCTTCGCTCCGGGCGACCGCCCAGATTCCCAAGCGGACGTGTCGCAGGCCGTCACCGTGCGCTATTTGACCCCGCACCAAAAATGGGGCATTCACTCCACCTATTCAGACACGCCGCGAATGTTGACACTGTTTCGAGGCGGTCAAACAGTCTGGATGAGTGTCGAAGATGCAGAGCGCATCGGGATTAAGGACAACGACTGGATCGAAGTGTTCAACCGGAACGGAGCCATTGTGGCGCGAGCTGTCATTTCCCATCGGCTGCCTCAGGGGGTGGCGATGATGTACCACGCCCAGGACCGCATCATCGGCGTGCCCAAAAGCATGGTAACGGGTGACCGCGGCGGAACGCACAACAGTGTCACCCGCATCATACCAAAGGGCACCCATATGATCGGCGGATATGGACAACTGAGCTACAGCATGAACTACTACGGGCCCACGGGGCACCAGCGGGACGTGCTGGCATGGATTCGCCCCTTGAAGGAGGTCGATTGGCTTGAAGATTAAAGCCCAAATTGCCATGGTGATGAACTTGGATAAGTGCATCGGCTGCCATACCTGCAGCGTCACCTGTAAAAACACCTGGACCAACCGTCCGGGTGCCGAATACATGTGGTTCAACAACGTGGAGACGCGTCCGGGTCCTGGCTACCCCCAGGAATGGGAGAATCAAGACCGGTATCGCGGCGGATGGGTCGTGTCGGGAGGCAAACTGAAACTCCGCTCGGGAGGACCCCTGTCCAAGTTAGCGCATATCTTCTATAACCCCGACCTGCCAACCATAGACGACTATTATGAGCCGTGGACCTATGACTACCAAACGCTGGTTGACAGCCCCCGCCGCCAGCATCAGCCTGTGGCTCGCCCGCATTCGCTGTTGACGGGTGAGGTCATGGAAAAACCGGTGTGGGGGCCGAACTGGGATGATGATCTGGCGGGGGGGCCCGAAATCGCTCCGCGCGATCCAAATCTTAAGGACTTGTCGCAGCATGTGGCGATGGAATATGAGCAGGCGTTTATGATGTACCTGCCTCGCATCTGCAATCACTGTCTTAATCCCGCCTGTGTGGCGGCGTGCCCGTCCGGCGCTATGTACAAGCGCGAAGAAGATGGCATTGTACTCGTGGATCAGGATGCCTGCCGGGGATGGCGGTTTTGCGTTAGTGCGTGCCCCTATAAGAAGGTCTACTTCAACTGGAATACCCATAAAGCGGAAAAGTGCACTTTTTGCTACCCGCGGATTGAAGCAGGTCTACCCACTGTGTGTTCAGAGACTTGCGTGGGCCGCATTCGCTATCTCGGACCCGTTTTGTATGACGCGGATCGGGTCATGGAAGCGGCGTCGGTGGAAAATCCCCAGGACGTGTATGAGTCCCAGCTCAAGGTTTTCCTGAACCCTCACGACCCGGAGGTTATTCGCGAGGCACGGCGTCAAGGCATTCCCGATGCTTGGATTGAAGGAGCCCAGAATTCCCCAGTGTACAAAATGGCGGTGGAATGGCAAATCGCGCTCCCCCTCCATCCCGAGTATCGCACCATGCCCATGGTCTGGTACGTACCCCCGCTGAGCCCCATGATGAATCATTTGGCCAACGAGGCCGACATGGCGACGGACGCTTACCTGACGGCCGTGGACAGCATGCGCATCCCCATGGAGTACTTGGCCTCCATTCTGTCAGCGGGGGACATCGGGCCGGTGCGGCGGTCACTGCTGCGGCTTACGGCCATGCGTGCCGCCATGCGGGAAAAGAATTTAGGGGCGTCGGGAGATCTGTTGGCATCCAGCCAATTGCTAAAGGAGGCCAATCTCAGCCTCGGACAAGTGGAAGACATGGCCCGTCTCTTGGCCGTGGCCAAATATGGTGAGCGCTATGTCATCCCCACGGGGAACCGCAACCGCGATGCAAATCTGGAATACGAACAAGGGGCTTGCAGCTTGGAAGAGCTGGCTCCCCCGGAAGGTATCATGGCTCCTCGGCGGTTGATTCAATTGACGGACCGCACGAAATAAGGAGGGCTGGAGATGGACGATGAGATACGCATTCTGTTGAAACTCATTGCGGGCCTGCTCGATTACCCGGGATCGGAAAATTTTGCAGCGCGGCTCGCGGACCGGCAAGAGGTGGCAGAGGAGGTCGCTCCGGAAATCGGCCGGATCATGCGGCAGTTTCAGGGCCGCGATCGCGTGGCTTTAGAACAGCTCTACGTCGAGACATTTGATTTTAACCCTAAGGCAGCACTATACGTGACAGCCCACGAGTTGGGTGATTCACGGGATCGGGGCCAGGCCCTGATTGAACTGACCAATCTCTATCATGAGGCCGGGTATGAGGTCCCCCACGACCAATTGGCGGATTATTTGCCCCTGTTGCTGGAATTGACAGCCGTTCGGCCCGATTTGGTGCCTCAGGCCGTGACGGAGAGGGCAGGACAGGTAGCTTACAATATCGCACAATTTCTGGACGGGGACCACCCGTACCGGCCTGTCTTTATGGCCTTGCATGAGGTTTTAGGAACCCCAGGTGAGGGGCGGCCTACGGTGGAAGAACAGCCAGATCTGGCCGACCTTCCATATCCGATGGAATATCGATAGGGGCACTCGGGAGGGGGTACACAATGACGCAATTTTGGTGGGTTATCTATCCGTACCTAGCTTTGGCGACCATGATTCTGGGCAGTTTGTACCGTTACGCACACAATCCCATGAGCTGGGGCTCTCGCTCCAGCGAACTCTTGGAAAAGCGCTGGTTGAAGTGGGGAAGCCAGCTGTTCCATTGGGGCATCCTGCTGGTAATTGTCGGTCACGTGATGGGTCTCTTGGTCCCGTTGAGTGCC
>JAJZBJ010000176.1 GCA_021798975.1 Bacillota bacterium
TCCAGCATAAATGAGAAACGAATCGCCTCGCGCGCGTCGAAGCCATTCCAGAGCAACGGGGTAATGGTCATGCCGCTGCGGCTGATCCCAGGCAACCCCGCCAATCCCTGCATGGCACCGGTGACAACGGCCGCCCAGAAGCCCGGAACCCGTCCGTCTTCAGGGTTGGCGGGGGACGGTGCCATCGCTGTCTCTTGGATGCGCTCCACCATCCGCTCCTTGTTTCTCACCATAAATCCGGTAAAGACCAACAACAGGCCGATGACAACCATAGCCGCGGAGCCACCAATGGCACTGAAAGCGTGGCGTACTAAAATGTAGGCGGGAATGCCCGTGACGCCGGTAGCCAGGGTAGCCACGAACAAAAACCGCAACAAGCGCGCATAGTACTCGGACCCAAAGGGATGCCGGAGAGCCCGGATAGTCCGGATGACCTCTCGGCGGAAATAGTAGAGCGCCGCGAAAAACGAGCCGAAATTGGCGATGAGGCCGAGATCGTAGGCATTCTGAACCTTAATGCCAAGGACCGTGAAATAGATGGTAATCATCGTTTTGCTGCTCACGGGCAACCATTCGACAATCCCTTGAATAAGGCCGGCGATTAGGGCCGGAACCAGATAATGATGCGACAATGCATATACCCCTTCCGTGACCGCGATATCTTATCTGTCTCTGTCTCTATAACGATTGACGGGCGACATTGCATCGTGGGGTTGGATGAGCCGCGGGCAATCCTTATCCCGCGTCCGAGAGCGCCTAGCACGTAAATCGCCCCAGCTCCTACCCCATCGCTCATCACCCAGATAGCAATCCCGAATCCATGAGGGCGCCAGGGTTGAATCGTCGCCAGGTTGTGGCGCTGCAGAAGGGCGTAAAGTTCCGCGTGGTCATCGGTGGCGGCAACCCCGCCCCATGCTACGATATCCGGGAGCGTTGGCCGGGTCTCAATATTCGAGAGCCCCGGAGCCGCGGTCCGCACCTTGGAGCCGTGCTCTGCCTTAGCCAGGCGCGTCCCCAAATGCGCCGGGCTAGCCCTCCTGCCGTTCCTCCTTTAGAGCTCGGACCCCAGTTGTCGGAGGTACTGCTTGATAAATTCAATCCGCGTGGCGGCCATGTCTCTTGCCACCGGCGTATGCATGGCGTCGGGCAGTTTCAATAGTTTTGTGTAGACATGGTCCAAGCTGTTCTTTTTGTCGTCCACCTCCCGATGTTGGGCAAAGGGATCCGTCGCATGATAAAAGGGAAGTTGCATTTGGGCACCCGTGGCAAAAAGCCGCGCCAACCCGATCGCTCCCAGAGCATCCAGCCGATCCGCGTCTTGGACCACTTTCCCCTCCATATGCGGGGGCACCACGCCCCGGGAAAAAGAATGAAAGCGGATACAGTCCAACACCAAGTCCCGTTTCTCTCCCGGATAATCGACCTGTGCGAGCACCTCCTGTGCGTATTCGGCACAGACATCCCCGGACAAAGGCGAGCGGGGATCGTTTTTGGGATAGTTGAAGAGCTCGTGCAATAACACCGACGGCCCCACTACCTCCACATCTGCAGGTGTGGCCTGCATAATCTTCTGGGCATTGTTCCACGCCCGCTGCACATGCAAAAAGTCGTGGGCCGGGTCAGCCGACGACATCTCACGCGCCACTCGTACAAATGGGGTTAAATCCACCGCTTCCGGCCTCCTCTGCATTTACGACGGTTTCACCCACTCAAATTCGGGTCGGCTCCCGGCTCCCCCTTATAACGGAGGTATTGCGACGCCCAATTCCTCCGCTAAAAAGTGCCGCACGCGCTCGTGAATGTTGTCCCGGACTTCCCGGAACTTGGCCATGATCTCGGACTCCGACCCGACCGCCCGCGCGGGATCGGGCAATCCCCAGTGCAACCGTGTCACGTGGGGCGGGGTTACCGGGCACGCTTCATCAGCGTCGCCGCACAGGGTAATCACGTAATCCGCTCGGTGCAAGAGATCGAGATCAATCGGATCGGAGGTGTGGTGCGCAATATCAACCCCCGTCTCCTGCATGACCGCCACGGCGCGCGGATTCACGCCGTGGGGGGCGATGCCCGCACTATAGACAACAATCTGGTCTTGGCCGAGTTGACGCGCCCAGCCCTCCGCCATCTGGCTGCGACAGGAGTTGCCAGTGCACAAAAAATAAACGACAGGCTTTGTCACGCCAATCCCTCCCGAAAGAACGTTCGTTGAAAGTATAAGGCCGCATTGACCAGGGCAATCATTACCGGCACCTCCACCAGCGGACCAATCACTGCGGCGAAGGCGGCGCCCGAGTTGATGCCGAAGATGCCGACCGCCACAGCGATGGCCAATTCAAAGTTATTGCTGGCCGCCGTAAACGAGAGCGCACAGCATACAGAGTAGTCTGCCCCCGCTCGTTTTCCCATCCAAAATGAGACCAGAAACATGACCACAAAGTAAATCAACAGCGGAACGGCGATGCGGACGACGTCCATGGGCAACTGGACGATGAGCTGACCCTTCAACGAAAACATGACCACAATGGTAAACAGCAACGCCGCTAACGTCAGACGTCCGATACGCGCCCCAAACTGGCGGTCATACCAGTCGCGCCCCTTTAAAGGGACCAAGACTGCTTGGGTCAGCAGCCCGAGAAGAAAGGGAACCCCTAGATAGATGGCCACGCTCTTGGCCACGTCCAGGATCGTGATGTGGACCACCAAACTGTGCACACCCAGCCATCGGGGAATGATCGTCACGAAGAGATAAGCATACAGGGAATAAAACACCACCTGAAAGATGGCGTTAAAGGCTACCAATCCCGCCGCGTAGGCGGCGTTGCCCCGCGCCAGGTCGTTCCAGACGATTACCATGGCGATGCACCGTGCGAGACCGATTAGGATAAGGCCTATCATGTACTCCGGCTGACTTCTCAGAAAAACAATTGCCAACACGAACATCAGCACCGGGCCGATCGCCCAGTTCTGGACGAGGGATAACCCCAAGATGCGCCCGTTGCGGAAGACCTGACCGATGTCGCGATACCGAACTTTCGCCATCGGGGGATACAACATGAGAATCAATCCGACGGCAATGGGAATGGACGTTGTCCCGACTTGCCATCGTTCGAGGCGATGCGCCAAGTCCGGTGATGCATATCCCATTCCAATACCGACGGCCATTGCCAGGAAAATCCAGACGGTCAGGTACCGATCCAAAAACGCCAAGCGAGGCCTCATGTGCTGACAACTCCTCTATTCACAGACCAACAATCCTTGTTGCTGGAGGTGCTCTAAGTCCGCACGCAAGTCCGGCAGACGGGATAGGGACACGCCAATCTCGGCTAGTCGATCGGCATTTAGCCCATAAAAAACCCACATCCCTTTCCGGGTTTCGTGCACCAGCCCTGCCGTCTTAAGGCGGCGCATGTGCTTGGACACAGCGGGCTGTGAGATCCCGAACAAGGGCACGAGTTCACAGATGCAACAATCGCGGACATTTAACAAGGATACAATCTTAAGACGGGTCGGATCAGCCAATGCCTTTAAGGCGTCGGCTAAATTTTCGAAGTTCATCGGCATCACCACCGCCATTACCTTATAACTATGTAGTTATATATTGCAAGAGGGAACGCCCATTTGAGGTATGAAATCGTGGCATCCGTGATGCTGCGGTCGGTCCATCCCCTACTTTTCCGCCCAGTTCTCCACCACCATCGCGTCGGCGACTACCGGTACGCGCCTGAGGTAGCGTGCACCCGCCGCCTCCATGGTGGCTTTTAAAATCTGAGCAGTTCGAGACGCCTCGTCGGCGGCGGTCTCGAGGATAATTTCGTCATGCACCATGCCCACGATTTTGGCCGAACAGCCCCGGAGCGCGTCGACCAAATCCGCGAGCGCCTGCTTGACGATGTCTGCAGCCGTTCCTTGTACCGGATAATTGTATAGGCCGCTCACACTGGCGCCGTGGCGCCAGCGATGGACCCGGCCAGCCAGAGTACGGGCTGCCTGGGCGTCCGACACTTTCACCGACTTGTGCCAGGCGGCAACCCCCGAATATGCCTGGAAGAAGCGCTGCCGGAACAACTCGGCTTCCTCCAGCGTCATGGCGACGCCATATGTGGTTTCCGCGTAGGTCTTCAGTCCACGCGCTCCCATGGCATAAACAAGCCCAAAATTGACGGCCTTGGCTGCCTGCCGTTCGTCCTTGGTCACGCCGTCTAGGGTCTTATTCGCAATAAGCGACGCCGTCAGGCGGTGCAAGTCCTGCCCCGTTCGATACGCATCGATCATCGTTTCGTCTCGTGATATCTCCGCAACCACCCGCAATTCAATTTGGGAATAGTCGGCGATCACCAATTTGTGGCCTGCCTTCGCGACGAAACAGCTTCTGAACTCGCGGCTTCGCGGAATCTGCTGCAAATTGGGATGGCCGCACGAGAACCGCCCCGTCGCCGCACCAATTTGGTGATACTGCGGATGCAAGCGGCCCGTCGTGGGATGAATGGTTTCAGGAACGCTGTATATGAAGGCTTGCAAGGCTTTGGATGCCTTCCGGTAGGCCAGCAGGTCTTGAACCACCGGATGCTCGCGGGCAAGAGGGATGAGTTGGTTTTTCGCGGTATTCGTGACCGGGATCCCTAGACCCTTCAGCCCCTGTAGGACTTGCTGCTGACTATCTAAGTTGAGAGAGCTCTCGTTGTCACCAAAGAAATCCAGCTGAACCGCTGCCTTGTTGCCAAGCTGTTTATGCAGGGCCGCGGCGGCCGCTGCCTGTTGTTGTTCGAGATGTTCACCGACCCGCTGCCAGCGATCCAGGTCCAACTGAATGCCGGTGAGCTCCATTTCCACGACCGCCGGTAAGCAATGAAATTCCAGTTGAGCCACGTCGACCAGGTCTTCAGACTGGAGATCCCGAATCATCGCCTCGCGCAGCGGAAGCAGGATGGCGGCGTCACGTGCGGCGTACTCGTACTGTGCCGGAGACAACGTGCCCCGCCAGTCGCTGGTCTGATAGTCCTTGGCTACGTCACGGGAGAGATAGTGCTGCGCGAGTGTGTCCAAACCCAATTTCACCAATCGGGTCTTCTGGCGTAAGAGCTGTGCAGCCAGGTAGGTATCAAACACCCGCCCCGCCACTGGAAGGCCCGCTTGCTGGAGAAACTTCATGTCAAACTTCGCGTTCTGAAATACCTTCACGGCCCGTCCAGCCAGTAAGGTCTGAAGATATGCCGACGTGGGCGGATCGGCGTTCCACATGTCGAAAATGAGAACTGGCAATCCGGGTGCGGCAATCTGGACCAGTCGCACCGTGTCGCACAACGGGTCGAGCCCCGTAGTCTCCGTGTCAATGCCGAGGACGGGGGCCGCCTGAACCCTGGGGCCGTAAGGATTCAGTTGAGCATGCTGGGTGATGACTTCTAACCACGGTGCTCCGTTCATTGCCGGCTCCTCGATGATAATCCCGCACCCTCGTGAATTCCACATCGAGCAGACGAACTCCTTGTGGCAGGGGGGAACGCTCAGGGATTCGTCAAAGTCCATGGCAGTTGATCATCGCTCACGAACCTCACCGTCGGTGGCCGGGAGGAAATCGGGCGTGG
>JAJZBJ010000016.1 GCA_021798975.1 Bacillota bacterium
TGAACGCCGTATACCGAACGGTACGTACGGTGGTGTGAGAGGGCGCGGGTTAGTCACCCGCCCTACTCGATTAGAGCGCCGCGGCCTCGGCGAGGTTGTCCTCAACCCACTGCCGGTCGCCGCCCGCCGGCATCAATGCCGCCAGGCGCCGTCCTATAGCCACGTGGCGGGTCTTGTCGTCGCTCCTCCCAAGGAGCGCCAGAGCCCGGGCCAGGGCCTCATGGGCGAATGCGGTATCAAATGGTCCCAAGTCATGGTTTTCACACAAATTGAGGGATGCTTGAGCCGCCTCGCGCGCTTCTTGGGCGCGTCCCAACATCCAATACACCCGGGAGAGCTGCCACTCGCCCCGAGCCCAATTCACGGGAGCGCCGGCCACTTGCCAGTGAAAGCGGGATGCATGCGCCGCGTGCACCATCAACCGGTCCTCATCGGCCGATCGCTGTGCTTTCTCCATCAAGTCCCAAGTGAAGTTGAACAATGAGGCCGCCAATGATCGGTGGACCTCGGTCTCCACCGGACTGTTCCAATTTTCCATAGCCCCACCATACCGGGATCTGGTCTCCGGGACAAGCGCTTTCTTGCGCCAACGGGCCAAGTATCTTAGCATCAGACCATAACGTGAGGAGGGGACCCATGACGCTGCCGCCGGTGCTGGAAGCCCAGTTGGAATCCCTGCTGCATACCGTGCATCCCCAAGAGCTCCGCGAATCCGCGTCCCATCTCAGCAAGCGGTATCGAAGCGGCCAATCCACCTCCGCTCCCCGCAGTGCGACAGCCATGGAAGCGCTCGGGTATGCGGCCACACGCATGCCCGCTACCTTCGGGGCTGTGTTTCAGGCGCTCTCAGCCGTGCGCTTAGCCCTGCCCGACTTCGCCCCCCGCTCCCTGTTGGATGTGGGTTCCGGCCCCGGAACCGCCCTCTGGGCAGCCCTTGAGCAGTTTCCGTCCATCACTCAAATGACCGCGCTAGAGCGGGAGCCGGCCATGCGGGATCTCGGATCCAAGCTGACTGCCGCGGCGCCCGATGCCCTGCGGCAGGCTCGATGGCTCGACCAAGCCATGGAACAATCGCCGGTGACCCCGCACGACCTCATTATTGCCGCCTACGTCATCGGCGAGCTCAGCCCGGAACTGGCGCGGGCGCAAACGGCTGCGCTTTGGGCAGCCGCGCAGGGTGTACTGGTCATTGTGGAGCCGGGAACGCCGGATGGATTTGACCGTATACGGCGGCTGCGCGAGGAGCTGATTTTAGCGGGGGCCCGGGTTGCCGCGCCCTGTCCGCACGATACAGCCTGTCCCATGCCGGACGGCGACTGGTGCCATTTCGCCCAGCGAATCCAGCGCACCCGCCGCCACCGCCAACTAAAGGGCGCGGAATCGCCCTTTGAGGACGAAAAGTTTTCCTACATTGCGGTCACCCGCCACGAGCTCAAAAGCCGCCCATCGCGGGTACTGCGTCATCCGCGAATCGAATCCGGCCGCATTACGCTGAGTCTCTGCGGCGTGGGTGGTCTCAGCACCCAACGCGTCACGCGTAAAGATGCCGACTTCAAAGATGCGCGCAAAACCCGCTGGGGCGAGACCTTTCCGCCAGAAAGGACATAACATGTTGACCATGTATTTGAAGGATGGCGACCGGGTCACCGAGGCCCCCTTGCAAAAGCCGCTCCATGGCGAGAAAGTCTGGATTGACCTAGGCCCGCAAAGTGGCCAATCCCTACAGGACGTCTTTGCCGCCCTTGACTGGGACAGCGAGGGCCTCCCCATTAGCCCCGCCTCGGACGGACGGGCCAAGCTGGAGACCTGGGGCAGTATTTCCTGCCTCACTCTCCTCACCCCAGAAGGCGACGATTTGAAGCCTTTCACGGCCGTCTTGGGCCCTGACGTGCTCGTGACCGCCCACGACCAGCCCATTCGTGTCTTAGAGGAAATGGCGCGCGACCTGCCCACCAAGCCGGGATTGCTGGAATCGGCGCATTACCTGCTGTATGACCTGCTGGAGCGCGTGGCGGACGACTACTTGGAACTCATGGACCGTTACGAAGGACAGTTTGATGCGCTCGAAGAATCTGTCTTGGACGGCCAAGACCAGGCCCGAAACGTCTTTCGCCTCCGCCACCACCTGCACCATATTCGAAGCGTGCTGGCCGATTTGCGGCGCATTGCGGCCAAGCTCTCCCGGCGCCGCTTTCTGCAAGAAGGGGGTCAGGACGACGTCAACATTTTTGTGGACGTCTATGATGCCTTCTACCACGTCATGGACAATGTCGACAGCCTGCGCGACAACCTCACCGGGCTGGTGGATTTGCAGCTCAATCAACGCTCCACAAGGCTTAACGAAATCATGAAATTCCTGACCATCTTCTCCACCATCTTTTTGCCCCTGACCTTCATCACGGGATTTTTCGGCATGAACCTCATCAGCATGAGACCGGAATTGGGCACGCCGCATGGGCAAGCGCTCACGGTACTGGTGATGCTGGCGGTAGCGGCCGGCATGTTGGTTGTCTTCAAGCGCCGCAACTGGCTCTGAAGACTCCCGAAGCCCGCTAACAGGAACAGGCGCCGTGCCGGGATATCCCGGCGACGGCGCCTGCCTGATCCCCGATGCCTATTGCACCACGTGAATGTCCAGCACCAAGAGCGGCAGGGCGGGATTGGATACGTCAACCAGCACCACCTTGGTCGTGCCCACCTTCTTGGCGGTCAAGGCGGGAAGCGTTGTCACCCCGGACTGCAACTGGGTCTCGCCCAGGGTTTCATTGTTCCAACCCGCAACCGATACGATGGCGGGGTTGGCACTCAACGCCCCCAGGTCATCGCCGCTGGTAATCGGGGCCTTAAGCGCTTGAGCCAACTCATTAACCGGCACCCCGCTGGCCGCATCGCCGGATGGATTGACACCCTCCACGTAAACCGGAGCTCCCGTGGCGCCGCCGAAGGCCGAGGCGTCCAAGGTACTGCCCACGGTCATGGTAATGGCGCTTGGCACAGCCAAGGCTTGCACAGGATTCCCGTTGGTGACCGGCGTAAGCGACAGCCCCAACGCCGTCACCTCATCGGCCGCCGGAATCCCGGTGACCCTGTCAGGAATATCGAACACATTATTGAGAGCGAGTTGCGCTACCACATCGTACGGCGTCAGGCTAGTGTCGCTGGTGTTATCCAGCGTCACCGTCACCAAGCCCTGAGCATCGGTCGTGACATGGAGGGGATGGGCACCGCTCGGCGTACCGCCGTTGAGCGACACGCCGGCCGGGACCGCCGCAGACACCGTGGCGGGCCGAAGAAACACGGTAGCGGCGATCCCCGGCGTGGTCACCGGATCCCCCGCCGCGTCATACGCCTGGAACTGCAGTCTGGCCGACTGTCCCGGCGCCAGCGTGTCGTCTCCGTTGTCAGTAGGCAAAAATCCCGCGGCCGGCCCGACCAGCGGCCGATATGTTTCCTTGATCAACTGGCGGGTATAGACATCCTTCAGAGCAATGGTGACATTGCGCGATCCCACTAAGCCGTTGAGAACCGCGAACTGGACCTCCCCGCGGACCACCTTGATGGCGAAGTGGGACGTGCCGCCCACCGTCTTGGCATTGAGGAGCCCCTTGTCGCCGAAGAACGGGTTTTTGGTGGAGGCGGCATGATAGCCTGCGTAGAACACCACCGCGGGGAGGGCCGCTGCGCCGTTGTTGTCCGTCACGGCAATGGTCGCGGATACCGGAGCCGGTTTCTTGCCTGTTCCCGTGAATTTCACCGTGTAAACGGTGTACGGGGTGCCGGTCGACACGTCGTCATTGGTCAGATTCTGTTTGTTTAGGAAGTGGGCCTCCAGAGCACTGAGCCGTCCCACAGTGTGGGTGACGATAAAGTGCACCCGGGGCCGCACCGGGCGATGCACGGCTGCCGCGGCGAGACCGCCAGGGATTAAGGTGGCGCCCAGTAGGCCAAAAGCCCCGCCGATGCCGGCGATTTTACCCATGATGCCGCGTTTCATAACTGGACCGCCCTTCAAATATGTGATGCCAATCGTGGCAGGTTCTGAGATTCGAGACCGCACCCCCCATCCCTGCTAGGCGTCGTTAGGGTGTTGCTGGAAACGGTGCGCGACACGCGCCGCGCCCGTGGCCGCAGTCCAAGTTATGCCATGCGCGGGCCCGCTAGCCCAAGATTGCCATGACGATATTGTGGAAGCGGCGCCGCAGGGGATTAATGTTGGTGCCGCGCCCAAAGTGGACCCGATTCGTCAGCAAGACCGCCCAGATGCCGCTCACCGGATCAAACTGCAGCGACGTGCCCGTAAAGCCGGTGTGTCCCGCCCCGGTGTCAGGCCACAAGTCTCCGCCGACATCATAGCTGTCGCCGGGCAACACCCATCCCAGCCCACGGCGCCCATTGAGTCCCGTCGTGTACTGGCGAAGAGCCACCCGCCGCGCGGCAGGGCTCAATGGACTATGTACCCCGGTCCAGGCCATGGCATACCGGCTGACCGCGTCGAGGGTGCCAAAGAGCCCAGCGTGGCCCGCTACGCCGCCGATGGCCCGCGCATTCTCATCATGGACCAGGCCGCACAGGACGGTGCCCTCAACCATCTCCGTGGCAGCGCAAGTCGGCCGTATCGACTCCTCGGGGCGAAATCCCGCCTCCATACCCATTGGCCCAAACACCATGTCTTGCGCAAACCGGTCCAAGGTGGTGCCCGACACGGCCTCCACCACCGCGCCAAGGGTAATGAAGCCGAGGTCGCTGTAGGACACCTGGGTTCCGGGCTCTGCATCCCAAGGCTCCGACGCGATGGCGGCCAAATAAGCGTCCAGGCCTTGGCGTGTCTCATAGTAGTTCCGGTGCGAAACCAAGCCCCCGCTGTGGGTCAGCAAATGCCGGAGCGTCACCTGATCCCAGCGGGAGTCCTGAAAGGCGGACAGATACCGCGATACTGGATCTTCCAGGCTAATCTGGCCTTGGCTAGCCAGCACCAGGATGGATGGCAGAGTCGACATCACCTTGGTCAGGGACGCCAAATCGAAACGGGTATCCTCCTGAAGGGCGCGTCTGCCCCCCTCAATTTGCGCCCACCCCTGCACCGTCTTCCACAGTACGCGCTCCCGGACCCCGCACGCCGCCGCCACACCGGGGACCATGCGGGTGTCAATCGCTTGTTCGAAGAGCTTTAGAGCCTTGTCCCAATCCCTCTGATCCATCCTCAATCCCTGCCCCTCTGTTGTTGATGCCAGCGCCTGGCCAAGCGTGCCGCCCCTTCCACGGGCCGCCGTTCAATCACCGCGAGGCGGCATCCCGCCGACTCCCGAATTCGGGTCAACCACAGCGGAGCCAGTCCTCCGGTCAGACCGCACAAGGCGTCGTCCAGCAATCCGGCCTTTTCCCTCGCAGTGCTCAGGTATTGCGCGATGGTCGTCTGGTGCCGGGTCAGAATGCGCTCCGCGGCTGCATCGCCATCCGCTGCGGCAGAAAAAACGGAGCCGGCCAGATCCGAGACCCTCCGCCAGTCGACGGCAGGGTCATAGGCGAAGTTGAGAATACCGGCCGGATCGGCGGCCGAGGCCCAGTCACGCACCGCGCCGGTTAGCCGGGTGGTGCCCCCCCACCCCTCCAAATCAGCCAAGCAAGCCTCCACCGCGTCCCGACCCAAGGCAATGCCGGACCCGACATCGCCCACCTTCCAGCCATATCCGCCCAGCCTCACCGCCCCTGCCGGCCCTTCAGCATAGAAGACCGACCCGGTGCCAAACACGGCCGCCAACCCTGGATTTCCATCCGTGAGAGCGGCCCAGGCAATGCGATAGTCGCCCACCACCCAGACCTGATCTGCATAGGGGGCCAACAACTCATGCCACGCTTGGCGCACCCAGGGGCGGTCCGCACCCGCGATCCCGGCCACTAGAGCATCTGCCCTCCCGCACTGCGCCAACAGGGCCGAGACTTCGTTGGATGCGCGGTCCTTCCCCACCACCACCATGTTGGACGCGCCGGCTGACCATTCATTCTGAATGGCGTCCGCGCCGTCAATGACCAGGGCGCGCGTGGAACTGCCACCGCCATCCAATCCCACATATCTAGCGCCCATCGAATACCACCCGGCCTTTCCGCAAGGTCATGCGGTTCTGACCACGCCCATCCACGAGAGCCACATCCGCCCATAATCCGGGCACGAGGGCACCCCGGTCGGAAACCCCCATCGCCTCCGCCGGCACCAGGCTGGCCGCTTTCACTGCAAGCGGCAACGGCACCTCAGCAAAACGCTGAAAGTTAAAAATTGCCCCCATCAAGGTCAGCGTGCTGCCCGCCAAATTTCCGGCCTCGGTGCGAGCCACCCCCGCCTCGACCCGCACCGCCTGACCGCCCAAGTCATAGACCCCGTCCGCCAATAAGGCAGCACGGATGGCGTCAGTGACCAACATGATCCCGTCCGGGCCTTTAAGGCGAGCCGCCATCTTGAGGATTTGGGGATGCGAGTGGACGCCGTCCGCAATCACTTCCACCCGCACGCGCGGATCCAAGAGAGCCGCCAGGGCGAGTCCCGGCGCGCGGTGATGCAGAGCCGGCATGGCATTAAAGAGGTGGGTGACTTGCGTCACGCCTCGATCGAAGGCCCACACCGCTTCCTCGAACGTGGCGTTGGAGTGTCCGGCAGAGAGACGGATGCCATGCTCCCTGGCATAGGCGATAAGGTCTTCACCCCCGGGCCGTTCAGGCGCCAGTGTGATTCGTTTGAGCAAACTCCCCAAACGCTCATGGTATGTTCTGACTTCATCAAGAACCGGGTCCCGCACCGCATCGGGCCGTTGGGCCCCTTTCCGGTCCGGATGAATGTAAGGCCCTTCCATGTGAATGCCCATGGCCCCGGTGTCCGGCTGCTGGCGGCGATAGGCCTTAAAAGCGTCGAACACGGGCAAGAGTTCCCTCTCGAGACCGGACATAGTGGTGGCGAGGTAGGCGGTGCATCCCACCTCAAGAAGCTTGCGGTCCACCTCTTCGAAGGCTTCCGCCGACGCATCCATCACGTCGCGGCCATATGCCCCATGGATGTGCAAATCGACCAATCCCGGCATAATCCAGCCATCCTGCCAGACCAGATCGGGCGTCTCGCGAGGCTTGTCATGGACCGCCGCAATCCGGCCGCCCTGCATCACGATCTGCCCGTCAGCGATGACCTGGTCAGGCAGCACCAGTTGTCCTTGGATAATTGTTGGGTCTTCCACGTTGTCGCCGCCCATCTTCTTTATGTCTCCCCTCATGGTACCACCAAAGCACGCCCGTCCCCAGCACCGCACCGGCCCGATTCATGGGTTCGGCCCTGACTCGCTTCGGGCGGCGACGATCTCGTATAGGTAGTCCCGGCTAACCCATCCGCCATAGCGGGGGTCCGCCAAGGATCGAATCTCCGCCAGGAATTGCGTCCGGGCCTGGGGATCCAGCGTCAACACCAGCGAATCGGTCGATAAAAGCCCCGCATATTCGTCGCTGGTATACCGAATGGTGCGCCGTATCCGACGACGCTCGACACGGGCGAAGCCAGCACACTGGTCAATATCAGGATAGACGGCCAGCAGGGTTCCGCTGGACCTGAGGGCTTGAGCACACTTGTCCGCCCGGACTGCGGGGTCAAGCCAGTGAAAGGACGTAGCCGCGATGACGGCGTCGAACGGCTGGGACGGCAGGGCCCAGTCCTCAAAGGATGAGACCACAATTTCACCATGGGGGAACCGGTTGGTCTTCTGCCGTACCACCGCCGCCAATGCCTCCCCGAGTTCCACGGCCGTCACGGCCGCACCGCGCTCCAACACCGGCACTGTCAATTGGCCGGTGCCGGGGCCTATTTCCAGTACCCGGCTCCCCGTCCCGATTCGGGCATCGGCCATCATCTGGTCCACGATTTCTCGGGGATACCCGCGCCGATATCGATCATACAACCCGGCCACGGTATTGAAGGACTCGCGGGTTCGCGGCCGCTCGGATCCACCCGCTGAACGCTTGTTGCTCACACCCATCCCCCCAGAAACACCCTTTCCCCCATTCTACCGCTCTACCCGTCCGGCGGCCGGCCGGTATCGCCGGTCCGTCCCCGGGAACCAACGGGACGCTGCGGTCCTTTACGCCGGGCCGCGAACTCTTAACCTGAATAGCGAACTCGTCACGCACGTGTACCAAGTCGGCCTATTCGGCCAATGGCGGGTTCGTTGCGGAGGCGGCGATTGGGCGGTACAGTATCTCCGATCGCCTTAAGAGAGTGTTAAGGGAGGAATGAAATCCTTGTTGACTTTGAAATCAGGCAGTACCCTTGTCCTTTTGGCAGCCTCACTAGCCGCCGCGTTGGCGGGATGCGGGGCGTCGAGCGCCGCGGCCCCCGGCGGGGGCCCACGGGCTCAAGGCGCCGTCCACCCGCACGGGACCGTGGTGGTAGCACTACCGGTGCAATCGTCTCCGAACTGGTACTTTCCGGTATATAGCGCGCCGGACTTCACGTCCACCAACGAGCAGATTGACGCCCTGATGTATAAGCCGCTGCTGGACGTGACCAAGAACAACACGATTAATTACGGCCGGTCCCTGGTAAATCACATCACCACCAACCCGGGCGACACCGTATTTACACTCCACATGAATCCCGCCTATCACTGGTCCAACGGCAAACCGGTTTCGGCCCAGGATGTGGCGTTCACCTGGAACATTATGAAGGCGGCCAGCGCCAACAACCCGCATCTGCCCTTCTCCTACGGGGGCGCCGGTACCGGCGGTGTCCCCACCGACTGGCAGTCGGTCACCGCGGTGAATGCATCCACGGTGCGCGTCACCCTGACCAAGGGCGTCAACCCCGACTGGTTCATCCGCAATGGTCTCGGCCAAATCAATCCCGTTCCGGAAGCCATTTGGAATCGGTACCCGCACAACATTGGGCAGGAACTCAAATACATCAACGGGCTCGCCAATAGTCCCCGCAATGCGGCATATCAGGTCGTTGACGGACCCTACAAGCTGCAGTCCTACACCCCCAACCAACAGTGGGTGTTTGTCCCCAATGCCCGCTACAGCGGCCGCAAGTCCTCGATTGCCAAGCTGGTCTTCGAGTACGAGACCTCCTCGGCCAGCGAATTTACGGCCCTCAAAACCGGTGCCGTGAGCGTAGGCTATATTCCGATGTCACTGTGGACTTCCCGCCAAGCCTTGTCTGGTTACACCGTAACCCCCGGCTATCAGTGGGGCATGACCTATCTGCAGCTCAACTTCAACAGCAATGCGCCTGGCCACATCAACCAATTGTTCGACAATCTCTATATCCGTCAAGCCTTGGACATGGGCATCAACCAACCCGCCATCGTCAAGCAGTTGTACCACGGGCAAGGCATTGAAGCGAACGGTCCGGTTCCCTCCAAGCCCACCACTCCGTTTTTCGACAAGGCTCTCAACCATTTGACCTATCCATACAATCCCGCGGCCGGAAAGGCGCTGTTGGAGCGGCATGGATGGAAAATGGCCCATGGCGTGATGACTAAGAACGGGCAGAAGCTCGCCTTCTCCATCAGTTACATCACCGGCAGCACAACCGGCACCCACTTGATGGAGTATCTAGCCACCTCCTGGGCCAAGGAGGGGATTAAAGTCAGCCTCCTTCCGACGCCCGGCAGCCAGTTCCCGCTTCCCAACAACAAATGGGATGCCATCTTCACCGGGTTAACGTCGTGGGTGTATTCGCCCGACTTTTATCCGACCGGCGGCGGTCTCTTCAAGACAGGCTCGGCTTTGAACTTCTGGGGCTACAGCAATTCCACCATGAACCGGCTGGTGAACTTGACCTACGCGCCCTACACAGCCCAAACTCAAGAGCAGCAGCGCATGGATGCCTATCAAGTGTTCGCGTCCAAACAGCTCCCCCTGTTGTTCTTGCCGTATGGGGCGTCGTTTTACGTCTCGTCGAACCATCTGCACGGGTTCCGCTCGTCGCTCAACCTGATCTCGGGCCTCATCACCCCGAACTACTGGTCGATTCGCTAGGAAGGAGAACCTCAATGTCGAAGCCGCTTATCGCTGTGTCCACGTCCCGAGACGATAAGTTCTCCGCTGGGGCGCGGGACTTCGTACGCGCCGTATACGTGGACGCTCTCGACCGAGCCGGCGCTCTCGCTGTGCTCCTGCCAAATCACCCCACCGCGGAGGAGGCCCTGGCTTATTGCCACGGCCTCCTGCTTACCGGCGGCGGCGATTATGACCCGGCACGATATGGGCAGGAGCCCCAGGGTACCCACATGGCATCCGTTAATCCCGCCCGCGATGAAGCCGAGCAACGCTTGATTGCCGCGGCCCTCAACCGCGACATGCCTGTTTTCGGCATCTGCCGCGGGATGCAGGGCCTCGCGATTGCCGGAGGAGGTACCCTGGTGCAAGACGTCGAAGACCGGATGGGCATTCCCCGGCATCGGCATGCCCAACAAGAAGGCCGGTCCGACCGGACGCACCGGGTGCGCCTCGAAGCCGACAGCGCCTTGGCGCGCTTGGTGGGCGCAAGAGACCTCGAGGTCAACTCGTTCCATCATCAAGCCGTCGACCAGTTGCCCAGCGGCTACCGGCTGTCGGCCCGTTCCGACGATGGCGTGGTGGAAGCGTTCGAAGATCCCGGGCATTCGTTCGTCGTCGGCGTACAATGGCATCCGGAAGACTTGGCGGCCACCGACAGGTCCGCCCAACAGTTGTTTCAAGGATTTGTTGACGCAGCACGCGCATATCAGGAGTCATCCCAATTCATGCGGGGGTAGTGGACGTGAAGGCCTACCAACAGGTCGCCAATCAAATTCGCCTGGTTATCGAGGAAGGTTCCCTCAACCCCGGAGATGCACTGCCGTCAGAACGGCAGACGGCCGAGCGATACAGCGTGAGCCGCTCAACCGTCCGCCGCGCCTGGCGGGAGCTGGAATCCATGGGTTATATCGCTTGGGCCGATCAGTCCAGCCCCACCGTGGTAGGACCGTCCGCCTGGCCCCAAAAAGTGGAACGGTCAGCCATGGGCCGCGTCTCCTCCACCTCCCAACCCGGCTTCCTGAGCGACCTGATGCAAGCGGCCGTCAGCCCCGCGCGCTATAACTTCGAGATCGGCATGCCCGACCCGGACCTGCTGCCGGTCGCGGACTTTCAACGCATTATGCACGAACTGTTTTCCTATCCATCCCGCGATGTCTTCGGGTACTCTCCCACCTCCGGGTTGAATCGCGTCAGGCAGGCCTTGCGGGAGGAATACTTAGCGCGCCGGCAGTTCGATCCGGCTCTGGACCAAATCCTGGTCACAGCAGGCTCGCTGCAGGGTCTGAATCTGCTGACCCGACTGTGGGTAAACCCCGGCGACGTGATCGTTACCGAAAATCCCACCTTTGCCGGCGCCTTGCACGTGTTCCGGGCGTACGGCGCGCACATTGTCGGCATCCCCATAGACGGCGAAGGCCTCCAAGTGGACCTGCTGGACGCCGTCGTACGCCGCGGTCCCCGCCCGAAGTTCCTCTACATCCAGCCCATCGCCCAGAACCCGACCGGCGTGAGTTTGAGTCCCGCACGGCGCCGGCTGCTTCTGGAGTGGGCGAGCGAGTCCCGCCTCCCCATTATTGAAGATGATGCCTATGGGTTCCTCTCAGGGAGCCCACCCCTGGCTGCGACCCCTGGATCCCGGGTTGTCTACCTCAACACCTTATCCAAAATTCTGTCGCCGGGCATCCGCGTCGGCTTGCTGGTGGCGCCTCCGGATCTTATTCGGCAGCTGGTGTCCTTAAAACAACTGAGTGACCTCCACACCTCCACCTTAAGCCAATTAGTCGCGGAGGGTTGGCTGCGCATGGGCGACGTCGACACGCACATCAGCCGTGCTCGAGCGATTTACGCGTCTCGCCTCAAGACCGCCCTCAAGGTCTTGGAAATGACCCGCGTCTTATCGCCGTTCACAAAATCGGGCCTCGGTTTCTATCTCTTTGCCCGCCTCGAGACCGAAACCAGCACCAACTTTCTGCATCAAGAGGGAAGCCGCCAGGATGTGCTGTTTGCCCCTGGGGAACCGTTCGGAGCTGGTCCCGCAGACTTCCGCCAGTGGATTCGCATTGCGGTTGGCGCCCAACCCACCGCCCAAATCGAAACGGGCTTGCGGCGCCTGGCTCGAATGGTCGAACACCACCGGTAGAACTCCTCGGTTCCGCTGGTTTCACGAAAGGAACCACCCGGCCTTGATGGACCTTGGAAGGGACATGTCCGACCCGCTACCATGAGGTCACAACGATCGGGAGGGGTCTCATGTGCAACGCTCAACCAAACTCGTCCACAACTGCGCCCTAACGGATGCCGCCACGCGTGCTTCAAGCCCCGCCATTCAACGCGGGTCGACGTTCGACCAGCGGCCGGGCGGCGGACCATCCCCCTATGCGTACAGCCGCGTGTCCAATCCGACCCGAGCGGTGTTGGAGCAGACCCTCTGCGAACTCGAAGAAGGCCGCCACGGGTTTGCCTTCGCATCCGGTATGGCGGCCATCGCCGCCGTATTTCAACTCTTCGAGCCGGGAGACCACGTGGTGCTTCCCCATGACTTATATGGGGGCACTTTTCAACTGTGTGAGTCGTTGGCGGCCCAGGGAAGGCTGGCCATCAGCTATGCCGACACCTCATCGCTGGCGGACGTAGAGCAGGCCATCCGGCCCCAAACCCGGGCCTTATACGTCGAAACCCCGTCCAATCCGTGCCTCCGCATTGCGGACCTGAAAGCGCTGGCGGCGCTCGGGCGGGAACGCGGGCTGATAACGATTGCCGACAATACCTTTATGTCCCCCTACTTGCAGCGGCCGCTCAGCCTGGGATTCGACCTGGTGATTCATAGTGCCACCAAGTTTCTCGGCGGCCACAGCGACGTGCTGGCTGGGGCGGCCATCACCCAGCGTGAGGACCTGGCCGACCGGCTGCATCAAGTGCAAATCATGTACGGGGGCATCTTGAGTCCCGATGACAGTTGGCTGGTGCTGCGCGGAATCAAGACCTTGGGCATCCGCATGGACCGCGAACAACAAAACGCGATGCAACTGGCGGAGTTTCTCGCGCGGCGGCCGGACGTGTCACAGGTCTATTACCCCGGGCTCAGCACCCATCCCGGTCACGTCCTGCACATGGAGCAGGCAGACGGCCCAGGCGCCGTCCTCTCCATCGAACTCTCGCCCGCCGTCCGCGTCCAAGACGTCGTCGCCCATCTTCAACTGGCGATCTTTGCCGTCAGTTTGGGCGGAGTGGAGACCATCGTCAGTCATCCGGCCACCATGTCGCATGGTCGGGTGCCGGCCGAAATCCGTCAACGCATGGGGGTCAGCGACCAGTTGCTAAGAATTTCGACCGGCATCGAGGCCATCGAGGATTTGATGGCGGACTTCGAGGGTGCGCTGACCGCGGCCTCCAGCCGCGGTTAGTCCCGAAAAAACTCGTGCGCCAAAATGCCCATAATCCAGGTGTCGTAGTACCGGCCTTCATCAAGCCAGCTCTGCCGCCGGCTTCCTTCGCGCCGGAAGCCAACCTTCTCATAGACATGCGCGGCCCGGGGGTTCTGGCTCCACACTTCCAGCTCGATGCGGTGCAAACTGCGGACCCGGAACCCATAATCCAGCATCAGGCGGGTCGCCTCGGTGCCATACCCGCGGCCACGGAAGCCATCATAGATGGCGATGCGGAAGTTGGCCGAGTGGTTGTGGGCATCCACCGCGTTCAACACCACCTCGCCCACCACCAGGTCGTCGTCCATACGGCACACCGCCATGTCAACCCGGTCCGGATCCTGCCAAAGGCGCTGATATGCCGCCTCAACCGACTCGCGTGTAAAGATCTGGCGGGTACCCGTCAGGCGGCGGGCCTCCTCGTCCTGGCTCGCTCCCAGAAAGATGGTTTCCAGATCCCCTTCATCAATGGGACGCAGATAGACCAGTTCCCCAGCCGCAACCCCTTTGCTCACG
Source organism: Bacillota bacterium (assembly GCA_021798975.1). Taxonomy (GTDB): domain Bacteria; phylum Bacillota; class Sulfobacillia; order Sulfobacillales; family Sulfobacillaceae; genus Sulfobacillus_B. The sequence goes on from JAJZBJ010000016.1 coordinate 13,971, forward strand.
GAATCCCCTCCTCAACGCCGCTTCCTGTCCAAGAAACGCGCGACACGCTCCTCATAATCGCCGTGCACATAGGCCTCGTACACCAAGCGGCGAAGCTCGGGACTGTCGGGGCTCTCGCCGGCCATGAGCCGCCGCGCCATCTCTTTGGTTCGGCGCACCGCTTCCCAACTGTTATGCAGGATGCGCTCCAGAAAGTCCCGCACAGTATTGTCCAAATCCTCATCATCGACCACATGGTTGACCAAACCCCACGCCAGAGCCTCATCCGCCGATACCGCCCGCCCGCTCGCCAAAAGGTCCAAGGCGCGTGACGCCCCAACCCGCTCAATCAGCTCCTGGGTCTCTCCTGGTCCATAGACAATGCCGAGCTTGGCTGGGGTAAAGGCCATCCGGAGCGACCGGCCGGCAAACCGCGTGTCGGCGCCCAAGGCCAGTTCGGCCCCACCGCCGACCGCGTCGCCGCGCAGCATAGCCACCGTAATCGGGGTCATGCGCTTCAGGGCCAATACGGCCGAACGCACCGCGCGGTCGTACGCTCCGGCGGCCGCATCATCAGCGCGCCGTGCTGGGAATTCACGGATATCCGCACCGGCCGAAAACGCGTCCGTTCCCGCCCCGCGAAGGACGACCACCCTTACAGCAGCATCGCCTGCCAATTCCCTGAGCACGCGCTCTAGGTCCTGCCACATGGCATAGGTCAACGCATTCTTGTGCTGCGGATGGTCGATGGTCAGCCAAACCACCCCGCTCTCCCGCGAGACGCGGATCTGGCCTCTCATCCGGATCGCCAGCTACGGACCAATTCGGAGGCCGCCTGATTGGCATGCCGGATGCAGTCCGGGATGCCCACGCCGTCAAAGTATGACCCGATGACCCGAAGTCCCGGCCAGCGCTGGGCGGCCTCGCGAATAGCGGCTGCCCGGCGCTGGTGTCCCACCAAGTATTGCGGCATAGCTTGCGGAATGCGGAACACCCGCTGATACTGGGGAGCATCGGTAACCCCCATAATGTAACCCATGTCCTGACGAAACTGGCTCATCATGGCGTCATCCGCTTTGGTCAGCAGGGACACATCCCCGGCGCGGCCATAGAACGCTCGCACTGGGACCACGTCCACCGTATCCGGATAGTTCCACTTGGAGCGCACCCAGGTCCCCGCTGTCATCTCCGCGACTTGATTGCGGGGCACTAAAAATCCGGTCTTGTTCAGAGGCCGGTTAAAGGCTGTCGGCTGATAAACGGCGCCGATCACGGCCAAGTCCGCGTAGGGAATCTCGGCCAGCAAGGCGCGTTCCGCGTCATCCCAAAACGCCAGCATGCGCGCGGCCTGGTATGCGGGAACGGCAACAATCACGTCCGCGGCTTCCAGGGTCTCCTGGTTGGCCAAAACAACCGCATATCCACCTTCGGTCCGGGCAACCTTCTCAACCGGACTGCCCAACAGCACCCGGGCCTGCGACCGCACCCGGGACTCTAAAGCGTCGACCAGCGATCCCAATCCCCGGGCCAAGGTGGCGAACATGCCGCCAGGTGCGGCAGGGGCCGGGCGCGCGGCCCGGGCGGCCTCCTTTTGAGCCTCCTGAATCAAGCTGCGGCCCCGCTGCTGGAGTTTCAGCAGTTGTGGGGCGGTCACGGCACAACTTAAGAGGTCGATATCGCCGGCATAAATTCCAGACATCATCGGCGCGGCAATGCGATCCACATACGCGTCGCCAAAGCGGTAGCGCAGCAAGCGGCCCAACGCGATATCCTCATCGAACGTCAACCGCGGCAACGCCAAATCGGCCATGAGCCGAAACTTCTCCGACTGGTTCAACAGTTCCGTCTTGAAGAGCCCCTCCAGGCGAATGGGGACGCCCGCCTGCACACCGTCGGGAATGTCATGGAAGCGGCCGTTATGGAAGATGTAGGCGCCGCGCACATCGGGATTGGTGCCAATCACCTCGGCCCCCAGTCCCAACTCCTCGCTGAGTTGCAGAGCCTCCGGCTTTCGTCTCAGAAACGAATCCGGCCCGCCTTCCAAAACCACCCCTTGGCTTCGATCGGTTTGAATGACGCCCCCCAGCCGCTCCGACGCTTCAACCAGCACCAACTCGATGGGTTCGGGACTTTCCTGCAAGAGACGGTAAGCGGCAGCGAGACCACTAATCCCGCCGCCCACTACCACCACCCGGCGCGTCATCGCTGAGCCCCCTCCACTAAATCGGCCAGCAGTTCCAGAAACTCGGGATCATCATTCAATGACGGCGTGCGCTCAATGTGCATGCCGAGTTCTCGGGCATGCTGCTGAGCCTGGATGTCCAAGTCATACAACACCTCGAGATGGTCGGAGACAAACCCGCACGGGCATATGATGGCCTGCCGGAACCCGTCTGCGGCCATCATCGTCAACTTATCCAGAATATCCGGCCCCATCCACGGTTCCCGAGTTCGCCCGGCACTCTGCCAGGAAAAGGTGTAGTGGGGAAATCCCAGACGCGCCGCCACCAAATCCCCGGTCATGCGCAACTGGCTGGGATAGGGATCGCGGTCCTGCAAAATCCGCTCCGGTAAACTATGGGCCGAAAAAATGACGGGAAGATGGTGTCGTTCCTCCGGGCTAAACCGCGTGCGCACGGATTGGATCCGGTCGGCCAAAATCTGGATGAGGCGGGGCGCGGAGGCCCAGGAGCGAATAGGACGGAGCGCCACCGCCCGATCCGCCGCCGCCTGTTCTGCCTCCTCCATGTAAACGCCTACACTCATGCGGGAATTATGGGGGGCCAGCACCAGCGCCACCGCTTCTTGCACCCCATCAGCGGCCATGCGGTCCACACCGTCCGCAATGAAGGGCGCGGCGTGCTTCATGCCTAAATACACGCGAAATGCGCCCGGGCCGTGGCGCCGATCGAGGACGGCCTGAAGACCGTCCCCTTCGCGCTCCGTGATGCGAAAGAGCGGAGAGACCCCGCCAATCGCCTCGTAACGATCCAACAGGTCCTGCAATTGAGCCTCGGTGGGAGGACGGCCGTGCCGAATATGGGTGTAGTACCTCAGCACGTCTTCCGGCCCCTGCGCGGTCCCATACGCCATCAACAAGACGCCCTGCGTCATCGAGAACCCTCCCCCAAACGACCCCACTCATGCACGTCGCCCACGAGTTCCTTGAGCACTTGGGGATGGGTCTCCTTGGGTACCCCGTGCCCCAAATTAAATATGTAACGGGGATCTCCGGCCATTTGCGTCACAATTTCCCGGGCCCCGGCACGAGCCGCTTGCAAGCCAGCCACCAGCCGTTCCGGATCGAGGTTGCCCATCAGCACCACCTCCGACCCCAGCGCCCCGCGCACCTCGGCCAGATTGGTCCGCCAATCCACCCCGATTACCGATGCGCCGGTGGACGCCATAGCCGGCAGGAGATGCTGGGTGCCTACCCCAAAATAGATCAGGGGTACGCCCAGATCCTTGAGCGCCCCAAAGATGCGCTTCATGTGCGGCAACACCGCCGCGGCGTAATCCGCTTGGCTTAATGCCCCAATCCAGCTGTCAAACACCTGCAGCGCTTGAGCCCCAGCAGCGGCTTGCCGTCGCAGATGCTCGATCACCATGGTCGACAGCCTATCCAGCAGGGCTTGAAACACGGCCGGATTGTTCCACATCATCTCCTTGGTGGCCCGGTAGGTGCGGGACGGCCGCCCCTCCACCAAGTAGCTGGCTAAGGTGAAGGGCGCGCCCGCGAACCCGATGAGCGGCACAGCGCCCAAGGCCTCCACCGTCAGAGCCGTGCCTTCATACACATAATCCACCAAATCAGGGCGAAAGGCCGGTATCTTAGCCACTTGCTCCGCGGTGCGAATCGGCTCCGCCACCACCGGCCCGACGTTTTCCTGGATGTCGAAGGCGATGTCTAAGCCGGCCAACGGCACCATGATGTCCGAAAATAAAATAGCCGCGTCTACCCCCAACTCTTCGACCGGACTGACGGTCACGTCGCGCATCAGGCGGGGGGATCGGGCTAATTCCAACATGCTGTAGCGGGTCCGCAGGGCCCGATAGGATTCCTGGTAGCGGCCTGCTTGGCGCATGAACCAAACCGGAACGGTGTCGTGCGCCTGGCCTTGGCAGGCCAGCAAAAAACGACTCTCTCCTGTCACGCTTCTCCCCCTCATTGTCGGACAAATTATAGCACAGGCGGTCCCAATTCCATGATTTGCCTCCCCCCGAAACGGTAGCTGGAAGGAAATTGCGAGGCCTCCGGCACTCCTCTATACTGAGAGCAATCCCGCATGGACGAACACAGGCATCCCGCATCCATTGCTTGGGGAGCACCACCAAAACGCAAAGGAGTGACATCATGCAAAATCGGGGGTACTATCGAAGCCCCGCCGTTCACGGCGACACCGTCGTCTTTGTCGCTGAGGACGATTTGTGGACCGTGCCGTTGACCGGGGGCACCGCTCGGCGCCTGACGACCGGCCTCGGCTCGGTCGCTCGGCCTCAGCTGTCTTCAGATGGACAGTGGATCGCCTTCGTCGGGAAAGAGGAAGGCGACAACGAAGTCTACGTCATGCCCAGTCAAGGCGGCGCCGTTAAGCGGCTGACCTTCATGGGCGGTGGTGCAGCCCTGGTGGGTTGGCATCCGGACGGCCGCATCATTTTCTCTACATACCAGGGTAACCCGTTTATGTCATGGCGGTCCCTCTATGCGATCAGCAAAGATGGTGGAGAACCGGAATTGCTCCCCTACGGTCGTGCCTCATTTGTTTCCTTCGGTCCGGACGGGGGCGTTGTGCTGGGCCGCTCAACCACGGACACATCGTATTGGAAACGCTACCGCGGAGGGACGCGGGGGATGTTCTGGATTGACCGCCAAGGCAAGAACGACTTCCAGCGCTTTGCCATGGAGGACGGCAATATTGTCATGCCGCTGTGGATTGGGGATCGCATCTACTTTATCTCCGACCATGAGGACCACGCCAACCTGTATTCAATGACGCCCAGCGGTGAAGACATCCAGCGCCACACCGACCACGAGGACTACTACGTGCGCAGTCTTAGCACGGACGGCCGCACTATTGTTTATCAGGCCGGCGGCGACTTGTACGCCTATGACATCCAGGACGGCCAGACCCGTGAGATTCCGGTGGAGTTTTATTCCCAACGCACCCAGCGGCAAATCAAGCACCTCGAGGCCGCCGACTATTGGGACGAATACGAGCTGACCGAGCACGGCGACGAGCTTCTCATCGCATCCCGCGGCAAACTCTATCAGATGGCTCCCTTCGAGGGCCCCGTTCGCCAACTGGGCACCGTGCAGGGCGTCCGCTATCGGCTGGCCCAATATGTGGATGACCAGACCCTGATGGTGGTCTCGGACGAGGGCGGGGACGATCGCCTCGAGCTTCGCCGCCTGGAACACGGCGCGGAGCATGTGACCCGCATTCCCACCGACTTTGGCATCGTGACGGAGATGCTGGCCTCCCCCGACGGCCAGTTCGCGGCCATCGCCACGGAGCGCCAGCAACTGTGGCTATTGGACTTGAAGACCTTCGACGTGACGCTGGTGGCAGAAACCGTTCATGACCGCATCCCCGGCATCGACTGGTCTCCGGACAGCCGCTGGCTGGCCTATGCGCTTCCCGGCAACCTGACCACGGCGCTCTACTTGTACGAACTGGCCACCAAGACCTCGCACCAAGTTACCCAGCCGGTCCTGGCCGATCGAGAGCCCGTGTTCGACCCCGACGGCAAATACCTCTACTTCCTGTCGAAGCGGGTCTTTAAACCGGTCTGGGACAACATGAAGTTCGACCTGGGATTCCCGAAGGGCGAGGTGCCGTGTCTCATCGTCTTGTCCAAGAACACCACGTCGCCGTTCATTCCCGAACCCCGCCCCTTGGTGCCGCACGAAAACGGCGAAAAGTCCGAGGACAACAAAGGCGGCGAGTCCAAGATTGTGGCCATTGACCTCGACGGAATCCAAGAGCGGGTGCTGGAGTTCCCCGTCGAAGAAGGTCTGTATTACCAAATAGCGGCCGGGCACGGCCAGGTCTTCTGGACCAAAACCGATCCGGCCGGCAGCGACCATGACGACTTCTTTGACAATGGTCCCAGTGCCCGCGGGCACCTGGTCAAGTACCAGTGGGACGGCCTTAAAGAAGAAACCCTGGCCGACAAAATGACCAGCTTCACGCTCTCGAAAGACCGTAAGACCATGGCGGTGCGCATCCGCTCCCAACTGAAACTGGTCAAGGCTGGCGACAAGCTGGAGTCCAAAGATGACAAACCCGGCCGCGAGAGCGGTATTGTCGATTTGGGCCGTATCCATGTCACCGTCGACCAGCTGGCCGAGTGGTACCAAATCCACCGTGAAGCGTGGCGCTGGATGCGGGAAATGTTCTGGGTGGAGGACATGGCCGGTGTTCCTTGGGACGCCGTGTATGACCGCTATCGGGCCCTAATCGACCGTATCTCCACCCGCAGCGACCTCTCGGACGTGATTTGGGAGATGTACGGCGAACTCGGGAGCTCTCACGCCTACGAATACGGCGGCCAATACCGGGAAGAGCCGCACCACCGAAGCGCCTTCCTGGGCGCTCGATACCGGTGGAACCAGAGCCAAGCCGGCTACGAAGTCACCCATATTATTCACGGTGACAATGCCAATCCGGCCCGCACCTCGCCGCTCTTGTCGCCAGGCGTCAACGTGCAGGTTGGGGACGTCATTACCGCCATCAACGGCGCGCCTTTGGGACCGGATCTTCCGCCCGGCGCCCGTCTCATTGACTATGCGCGTCAGGTTGTCAGACTGACGGTCGCAACGTCGGGCTCAGAACCGCGCACGGTGGACGTCAAGCCCATCGGCAGCGAAGTTCCCGCCCGGTACCGCGAGTGGGTTGACCAAAATCGGGCCTACGTGCATGAGAAGACGGGAGGCCGCGTGGGCTATGTCCACGTCCCGGACATGTCCAGCGCCGGGTTTGCCGAGTTCCATCGCGGGTACTTGGCCGAATACGACCGCGAGGGTCTTATCATCGACGTCCGCTACAACGGCGGCGGTATCGTCTCGCCGTTGCTGCTCGAAATGCTGGGCCGCAAGCAAATCGCCTATGCGCGGACTCGCCATGGCCACCTGCAGGCCTATCCGTATCAGAGTCCCGCGGGGGCTATGGTGGCGCTTACCAACGAAAACGCCGGATCAGACGGGGACATCTTCAGCCACAACTTCAAGCAGATGAATCTAGGGCCGTTGATTGGCACCCGGACTTGGGGCGGCGTCATCGGCATTAATCCCCGCTACCACTTGGTGGACTGGGGCGGTACCTCCCAGCCGGAGGACGCCTTCTGGTTCAAGGATGTTGGCCTAGCGGTCGAGAACTACGGGACCAACCCCGATATTTGGGTTGACGAGACCCCGCAGGGCTTGGCGCAGGGTATTGACGAACAGTTGGATCGCGGTATCCACGAGATCGAGGCCATCTTGAAGAACTTCAGCCCCCTCGCTCCGGACTTCTCCAATCCGCCTGTGCGCGCACCGAAGCCCTTGCCCAAGCGCTAATCGAGAACCGGGCGACTCCCGCCCGGTTCTTTTTTTCAAACCCGTACGCATAGGGGAAGGAAGACAGGGAGCTTGGGAGGAAAACCGACATGGCCGAATGGGGAGACTCGTTGCGATGGGCGCGGGAATATTTCCGCGATGTGCGTCCGACCGTAGTGCGCGGACTGGCCCCTCTCAGAGCGCGAGCGGAAGCTATCCCGCACGCCGAATTGAGAAGCCAGGCGCTGTCCTCGTTGAATACCAAACAGTTTCATTGTGAAGGAGGCGGGGTGTTCGCGGCACCGTCCCGCGATCCCGACTCCCTCCTCATGCCCTTTTTGCTGCCATACCAAACGCTCTGCGACTACCTGGACACCGTGACCGATCGGGGTCCGTCGCAGGACCCGGCGGATTTGCGGCAGTTGCATCAAGCGCTCATCGATGCGGCTAATCCGGACGGCCCGTACCACGACTATTATGCGCTCCATCCCTATGGAAACGATGGCGGCTATATCCTAAGCCTGGTGGACGACGCCCGCCAGGCTTTGCTGGCCTTCCCCGGTTTCCCATCCGTTCGCCGTCCATTTCAGCGCTTGGTGCAGCTCTATGTGGACCTGCAAGTGTACAAACATGGCCCCGAGGAGGCGAGGGTGCCCGCCCTCACCCAGTGGTTCCGCCAGGAGGCGGATCCCCGCGATCATCTCCAATGGTGGGAATTCGCCGCCGCCACCGGATCCACCCTGGGACTGTTTGCCCTCTTAAATGCAGCCCAGCAGCCGCACCCGTCCCAGGCGTTGGTCGACCAGATTACCCGGCTCTACTTCCCCTGGGTGGGTGCGCTGCACATTTTACTGGACTACTACGTGGATCAAGAAGAGGACCGCCTAGGTGGGGATTTAAATTTTGTCACCTATTATAGGGACCCCGAAGCTGCGGTATCCGGCATCCGCCGTATCTATCGCACCATCCTGGCAGAAGCCGCTGCGCTTCCTGACGGAGCCTTCCACCAATATGTCTCAAAGGGCCTCTTAGGGTTCTATCTCTCGGACCAGAAAACCCGCCGCTTGCCGGCGTCGCCAACCTGCCGGCTTTTGGTCAGCGGCGGGTCGATCAGCTTCGGCATCTACTTAGCTGCATTAGTGGGCCGGTCGCCCTAGGCAGGAGAGCCCAAAATTGGCATCTTCTCTCGGCCTGGAATATGATGTCCCTGAGGGAGACGGGAAGGATTTGACTTTTTTGGCGGCCCTGGCCGAGCGCCTCGTGCAGCCGCGTTTCTGGCTTCGGGCCCGGACAATCGGGATGCCCGCCTTCCGATCCCTATACCCCACGGAGCGAGGTTCGGCAGAGATGACGCATCCGAGTTACCCAGGCCAACCTAGCCGTCCGCGCACCCATCGCGCTCTCGTCAGCCGGGTGCTGCGTCTCTTGTTGTTTGCCATCCTGCTGGCCTCCGGGTTCTGGGCGCAGCACCAGATGGCCCGGGCTGCACCATCGCGCCATGCGTCGTCCGCGCCGGCCACGGCTTTCGCCATGGGCAGCCACACTGACGCGCTCCCGAGCCTTCTCCCGCGTTGGGACCGGCCGACCGCCTGACAGGCCTGAACGGTGTGCAGGCGGCCCCAATCCCCCTTGCGTCGGTGATCCTTGATTTCATGCGGCCATCACGCCGATGAGGCATCCCGGACAGATTGGCGCGCCGGCACCCCCAGCCCGGATGTCCCCAGACCGCCCATGAGACGCATCGCGAACACCCCCGTCAGCCAGGAGAGCCACAGGTAGACGGCTAAATCCCCCAGCATGGTGGTGCGGGAGAATCGCGTCACAAACGGCGCCGCCAGCAACGGCCATACCATCTTTGCCATGGCAACCCCGGACCACCAGTCACCCGCGATCCAGACCAGCCCCATCAGCGCCAATACGATGCCGGCCGCCATCATCAATCCAGGGGCCAGTCCATGGGGACCGGCATAGGAAATCCACGCTCCCACATAGAGATATCCGACCAGCACCAATGCCGCCAGCGTGACGGGCAATGCACGGCGTCTGAGCGGCCGTGCCGCGGATGGGAGAGCCCCGCCCGGCCGCACCATCAGCCACAGAAGTGCCTGCGCCGCCAGTCCGACAGGCATTAGCCACGACATGACAGCATTGGGCACAGTCCACAGGACTCCCGCCGTGCAAATGACTGTTTCGATCACCAGCAGCACGGTGAGAGACCAGCTCATGTACTTCCACGGCCGCCCGGCGCGGCTCTGGCGCAGCGCGTGGACCAGAAACACGATGAGCGCGATAGCAAACCCCATGGTCAAAAGACGGTGAACGTACTCGATGATGACCGCTTCATTTGAAAACGCCGGAACGAGCGCGCCGTGGCAAAGCGGCCACTGAGCGCCGCATCCCAGGCCCGATTCCGTGTCGTGATCTAAAACTCCCATGGCATTGACCGCCACAATCCCGGCCAGGCTGATGAAACCGGCCAACCGAACGCCAGCGCCCAAGCCACTGATCGGGTTCGTGTCACCCACGCATACTCCTCCCTTCGAACGTGTCTCGGAGCATCCGAAACACCTTACGACTTTCTTCAATCGAAGAGAGCGCTCCTATGGACCTTAGGCCCAATCCAAGGGTCCGAAAGTCCCTAATCTGTCGATCCACCGTAAGGCGGCGGCCAGCGGCCGTAGGCTCCGAATCGGAAGTCTGGGGTTCGGGGTTGCCGACTTTGTTCACCTGTACTGTATGTTGCAGTATACTGCTTTATTCAGTATACTGGTGGTTGAACGCGCTGGCATGGCCGGCACCGAGAGCACTCATACTACCTTCCGGGATCCATCGCGGACGATGGGGACTTGGTTGATGGCAGCGGTGCGGACGAAATCCTCCAGCTAAATGCCGGAGAACTACAACGGGTCCAGCGCAAAATGATGTCGCGCAGGGCGATGATGGCCCAAACCGCGACACGTCCGGCCATCCCTCGAGGGGAAGACGCTGCGGGTGCTCAGGACTGGCACCGGGTGGATGGATCGAACAGCAGGGACCGCCATAAATGATTAGGAGGGCTCACCATGCAACAGCAACAGGTACGTCAAAGTATTGTCGATGCGGCCCATCTGTTAGCCGATTCCGGAATGCTTTTCCGCGGAGAACACGCAAATCTTTCTGCGCGGCTCGACGACACGCACATCATCATGACCCGCGGGGGCTCTGTCGCCAATCTGCGCATGGAGGATTTGGCAGTCCTCGATCTCAACGGTCGTTTGACCCAGGGCGAAGCCATGGACCCCACCATGCAAGAAGTTATCCAGATGCACACGCGCGTCTATTTGGCGCGCGATTCCGTGGGTGCGGTGATTCATACCCACGCCCCTCACATGACCGTCTTTGCCGTCGCCCACCAGCCGATCCCGCTGGTTTATGAACCCCTCCTGCGCTTCGGCGTGACGGAATCCGTCCCGGTCGTGCCCTGGGCGCCCCGCGGATCGGACCAGTCGGTTAACGCCATCGTAGACGTTGTGCACGGCCATCCCGGGCTTCCCGCGGTGATGATGGCCAATCATGGGGCACTCGTGTTCCATCAAGATCCCATCAGCACGGCCCGCCTGCTGGCCACGTTGGACGAAGCGGCGGAACTGATTATTCAGGCCAAAGCGTTGGGCGGCGCCCAGGAGCTGCCAAGCCAAGCGATCGATGCGGTGCGGGAGCGCATGGCCACCTTCGGAAGCCGCCAGTAAGAAAACCAACGGTGGCGCGCCGAGCCTGTATCCAACCGGATGAGGATGCTCGCCCGGCTCATGGCAGGCCACGGGGGATGCTCGCTGGGCGGCATCGACCTGCCGTGAGGTAAATGTTCCAGGAAGGATCGATGATATGCCGCACACGACCATGGGCCAGGCCCCCAGCCGGGCTCCGAACCGCGCCGTCATTCTCGAGGGACGGGCGCTGTGGCTCAGCTTTGCGGCGGCCACGACGGGAACCTTCATGGTCAACGTCGACGCGAGTGTCGTCAACGTCGCACTGCCCGTGCTGCAACATCAGTTCGCCTTGTCCATTGAAACCTTGCAGTGGGTTGTCACCGCCTACCTGTTGGTCATTACGGGCTTTCTGCCGGTGACCGGCCGGATCGCCGACGCATTGGGCCGCCGGGAAGTCTTTCTTGCCGGCATGGCCGCGTTCGTGGTCGGGTCCGTACTCTGCGCGCTGTCCCCGAGCTTTCCCATCTTGGTGTTGGCCCGGGCCTTTCAAGCGCTGGGCGGAGCCACCATCATGGCCAATGTAATGGCGATTATTGCTTTGGTGTTTCCCATCGAAAAGCGTGGCCAGGCACTCGGCCTCATTGGGTCGGTCGTGGCGGCGGGCACCTTGGCCGGCCCTCCCGTGGGAGGGATGCTGACGGCCTGGTTCGGATGGCGCAGTATCTTCTGGATTAATCTCCCGGTCGGCCTGTGGGGACTCTGGGGCTCGTGGCGGTTTCTTCCTCGGTTTGCCCGGGACAGCGACGCCGCGTTGGCGCGCCTCGATTGGATTGGCGCGGTCTGGTTTATGGGTCTGACCACACTGTTGCAATTGGGCCTCTCCAATTGGCACCGCCCCTGGGGCATGGCGATGCTGGCGGTAGACGCCATAGCGCTCTACGGTTTCATCCGGTGGGAAGGCCAGCGCGCCCAGCCGCTAATCCCGTTGCGGCTGTTCCGTATCCGGCCCTTTTACCGAAATTTGATCTCGGGTATGGCTTATTGGGTGTTAATGATGTTTCCCTCATTTCTACTTCCCTTCTACCTCCGATATGACCTGGGCTTGCCGATTAACCTGGTCGGCATCAGTCTCATCCCCCAGGCCCTCACCATGGTGGTGGTATCGCCCTTGGGCGGCAAGTGGCTGGATCGGGCCGGGGTTTTGTGGCCCGGCCGCGTCGGCATCGGATTGCTGATGCTGGCCGATGCGCTCTTTATATTGCTGCCCCAGCATCCGCCGCTATGGCACGTCTGGGTGATTTTAGTGGCCGTGGGCGCAGGGGCTGGTCTGTACTCGTCGCCCAATAACGCCGCCGCGCTCAACGCGGTGGGCGCTGGAGACACCGGTTTAGCCTCCTCCCTCTTGGCCACGCAACGCAACCTGGGGCGAGCCATCGGCGTTGCGTTGGCCTCCATGCTCCTATCCATCGTCTGGATGGCGCATGGCCTGGGCCCTACTCCAAGCCATACCGATCCCGCCTACCCGCTGTGGTTTTATTGGGGATTCCATGGCGCGTTCATCGCATCTTTGGCGATGGGAGCCATCGGATTTTTCACGCTGACTGCGCCAGATTCCCCAACACGGCTAAGAAAGGATTAGTCAAATGCCAACCGCGCGCGGATACCAAACCGGAAAACATTTGGAGGCCTTCATCCTCGTCATCATCGCCCGGCAGCCCATGCATGGCGGGGCGGTCCTCAGTGCGCTGGCGAGCCTTCTGCCACCGGTCTGGACCATCGATGACGGACACGTCTACCGCCTCTTGCGAACGCTGGAGTCGCAAGGAGCGTTAGCGTCCACATGGGTGACAGAACCGCCGGGGGCCCCGGTGCGCCTCTACCAGATGACCGACCTAGGCCGTCAGCGCTTGAACGCCTGGAAGGCGGACATCGAAGTGCGCGTAGCCTCCTTGACCGTCTTCTTGGACCTGTGGGCTCAGATCCCGTAATGTCGCGGCCCCCCCGCCGCCCCGGCCTCTTTCCCAGAGCACACCCATCATTCGGTCCGTTCGTCCCCTCGATCGTGGCCATTCGACCATGCCCTTTATACCACACGGGGTATATCATCCCTCTATAACCCTAAAGGAGGATGAAGCGTGCGGATAGCTATCATTGGCGGAGTAGCAGGCGGCGCCAGCGCTGCGGCCCGAGCCCGTCGAATCAATGAGCATGCCGAGATTACCATCTACGAGCAGGGGCCTTATGTGTCGTATGCCAACTGCGGTCTCCCCTATTACGTGGGAGGACTCATCCAGGATCCCGCTGACTTGCTCCTCGAAACGCCAGAGAGCTTTTGGGACCGTTACCGGGTGCGGGTGCTGACCCATGCGCGGGTCACGGATGTTGACCCGAACAGCGGGAACCTGCGGTACGAAGCGGGATTGGACGCCCGGGAAGCACGCTTTGACCACTTAATCCTAGCTCCCGGCGCCGAACCCATCATTCCCGCCTTGGAGGGTCTGGAACGCCCAGATGTGTACCGATTGCGTACGGTGCCCGATGCGTTGCGGCTTCGCGACCGATTGGATTCTTCGTCGGTCCGCCACGCCGTGATTGTGGGAGCAGGATTTATTGGACTCGAGATGGCTGAGGTGCTGCATCAACATGGCATTGCCGTCACCATTGTCGATAAGGCGCCGCATGTGTTGCCGCCAATGGATGAAGATATTGCGCGTTTTTTGGAACTGCGCCTCCAAGATATGGGCATTGTTCTGCACATGTCCAGTACCCTTAAGGGTATCTACGGCGCCGTGAACGCACCAGTGGTCGAACTCACGTCCGGAACCCGCATTGCCGCCGACATGGTCCTCATCGGCCTAGGCGTGCGACCGTCTATCCAGCTGGCACGGCAGATGGGGCTGGCCCTTGGTCCCAGCGGGGCTCTTCAAGTCGACCCTGGTATGCGCACCTCCCACCGCCAGGTATGGGCGGCGGGCGATGCGGTCGAGAAGTTCGATCTCGTCACCGGCCGCCCGCAGTGGTTTCCGTTGGCAGGCGTGGCCAATAAAGAAGGCCGGGTCGCGGGAACTAATGCCGCCGGTGGCCAGGCGACACTCCGAGGGGCCGTGGGCACCGCGATTGTGCGTGTCGCTCCCTATATGGCTGGGGTGACCGGGTTAACCGAAGATCGTGCCCGCCGTGAGAACATCCCCCATCGCGTATTGCACACCATTCGCGGCCATCATGCCGGCTACTATCCGGGCGCGAGCGACCTCTTGATGAAACTCCTGTATCATCCCGCGGACGGCCGCATCCTGGGGGCACAAGCCATCGGCACTGACGGCGTCGACAAGCGCATCGATGTCATTGCCACCGCCATGCATGGGCGGATGACCATCGATGATTTGGCTGACTTGGATTTAGCCTATGCGCCGCCCATTGGGGCCGCCAAAGACCCGGCAATTATCACCGGCATGGCCGCGGCAAACCACAAAGAGCTGCTCGTGGACAGCATTACCGCCGAAGTCTTGTCCCAGTGGATGAAGGCCACAAAACCGCCCGTGCTGGTTGACCTGCGCGACCACCATGAGCTCGTGGAAACGGGCGTCATTGCCGGCGCCCGCCACATTCCGCTGAATGACTTGCGCAGCCGATTGGACGAATTGCCCTCCAGCGGTCCGATGGTCCTATATTGCCGCAGCGGCCATCGCAGCTATGTCGCCGCCCGAATCCTGCGGCAGCATGGGCGCGACAGCGTCTACAATCTCAGCGGAGGCATTACCGTCTGGCGCTTGACGCAGCCCACCACGGCGCTGACAGCGCAAAAAGCATAGCCGAACCCGCACCGCGGGCACTTAAAAGCGGTCCTGCCTTGAAAACAGGCCAGGACCGCTTGCTGGTCTTGACAATCCTACTCCTCAGACACCACCGAGGAGAGGCGCCGCACGAATGCCATCAAGACTTTGACGCTGTATTGGATTTCCGGCTCCTTCAGAGCCCGCATTAGTGCCGTCAAGGAAACGCGCGAGGTATCCCGCTCCGCTGAGGCCACCGCCTCGTGGAGCACCTCCGTTGCACGAATTCCCATGCCCAAGAGGCCCGAATCCAATGCCTCTCTCAGGTCAATCACGGCATCTGATGCGAAGGAAACCACGCGCTCGGTAATCTGGGGCGACACCGAGTCCTTGAGCGCCCGCAACAATCCCGCACCCTCCAGAATCGCGTCCCAGGTGCCGTCCTTGTGCCAAGTCCCCAGTTGACGAACCATGCCTGCCAGTTCCGATCCGTTGGCCTCTGCGGCGCTCACCGTCTCGGCCACGCCGCTTCCGGCCTCGCCCGCGATTTGCCCCAACCCGACTGCCAAACTGGTAAACCGTTCGGCCAGGGCCGGCGTGGCGCTGTCCCGAATAGCCGTAGACAAGGAGACCAGGTCTTTCAGGGCATTCCAGGTCCCGCTGCGCTTCCATTGGTCCAGGTCGCGGAGCACGTCAGCTAGACTGTCCGCACTGTCCATCGCCGCTCCCACCAGAGTTTTGGCGGGTTCCGGCTCGATTTCCGCGGCCACTACCCCCAAGGTCGTGAGCATGCCGGTGATCCGTTCCGCTAGGCCCGGCGTGGCGCTGTCCTTGACCGCGTTCAGGAGGGCCATCAATTCTTTGAGGGTGCTGTCTTCAAGCTGTACTGCGGCCATGTCGCACCTCCTCGTCTACAAAATGCCGGCTGCGGACAGCCAGTACATTTTGTTGAAAGCCAGCTTGTAAAGGTGGATCATTTCGCTCGGCGGCTGCGGCTTGGGCGGATTCTGGTAGTCGAACTTCACATAGGTGGCCTGGTCGGCCCCCGCCTCAATGAAGCAAAACACTTTGCCATCGTAGCGGATTGAGCCGAGTCCCCCATGGATGCGATTAATCAGGTTGCCCGCCACCACATCAGCTTCAAAGTGAGCGGTGGAGCCGGCCTTGCTGATAGGCAGGTTCGTGGCGTCGCCTAATACATAAATGCTGTCGTCTCCGACCATCTGCAGGCTGTGCCGGTCAGTCGGAATCCAGTTGCCGGCATCGCCCAATTCGGAGCGGGCAATGACGTCCTGGCCCATATGGGGCGGAATCGCCACCAATAAGTCATAAGAGACGGTTTCGCCTTCCAAGCTGGTGATGGTCTTATTCTCCGCATCCACAGATTCCAGGTTGAAGTACGTCATGGAGTCCACGTGCCGCTGCTGGAAGATCTCACCGGCCCAATTGGCAACCGGTTCCAACGAGTGCAGCCGGCCAATGGGATACGTGTATAGAACCTCGGAGTCCTCCATACCATGCGTGTTGAGCCAATCGCGGACCATCAAGGTGAACTCCACCGGCGCGACGGGACACTTGTGGGGCACACCCACGGTGACCACAATCCGCCCGCCCTTGAAGGTATGCAGGGCATCGCGAAGTTTCAGGGCGCCCTCTTCCGTGTAGAAAATATGGCCACCG
This sequence comes from Bacillota bacterium, assembly GCA_021798975.1. GTDB lineage: Bacteria > Bacillota > Sulfobacillia > Sulfobacillales > Sulfobacillaceae > Sulfobacillus_B. The sequence goes on from JAJZBJ010000016.1 coordinate 30,629, forward strand.
TCCTGGAGGCCCGGCACCGTCTCGGGCGCTGGGCGGCTGCCGGTGGCCAGCACCAGATAGTCATAAGGAATGGCCGTGCCATCGGCCATCAACACAGCTTTTTGGTCGCGATCAACGCGCTCGGCATGGCCCACCACCAAATGAATGAGGTGGTTCAATACGGCCCGCTCGGGACGCTTGGCATCGACAGGCACCACCTGGTCGAAAGCCATGTATAGGAAATAGGGCTGATAGACGTGTACGTCACTTTCGTTGATGACGGTAATGTCCACCTCGCCGGATAAGATTTCCGACTTTAATTGGCGTGCCAACTGGTTGGCCACCATGCTGCCACCCACGCCACCGCCCAACAAAACCACACGTTTTGCCATCGTCTTCGCTTCCCCTCTCGGCATTTATTTCAACTTTTTGACCTGAACCTTATAAATCTTGTTGTCTTCGATGCTGGAGAGCACCTCGTGCCCCGCCTTGGCCACCCACGCTGGGATGTCTTTGGCCGAGCCCTGATCCGACGACCAGACTTCCAACACCGTCCCCACCGGCTCCTGCCGTATTCCTTTGATGAGTTCCATCAACGGGCCGGGACAAAATGACCCGCGGGCATCAACCACCTTGACGTCCACTGCTGCCACCTCCTCCTCGTCAAAACGTTAGTGAAATGCCATCCTCTATCTGGGTCAAAAATCCGGCAACGCCCAGCATGTCGTCAAAGAGGGGCGACAAATCAGCCAGCGACCAGCCTTTGAGGTCGGCTACCAGGCTGCAGGCATACAGATGCACGTCGCCAAACTCCTTGGCTTGGGCAAAGACTTCCAGATACTGCGGGGTGCCCGACTCTCGAATGGCATCGCCAATCGGACCGCGTCCGACGGCCTCGCGCTCGGCCGCCTCGGCATGAAATCCCGGCAATGCTTCCATGGATACAAACACATTGACGGTCTGCCCCACGCTTGAAGCCACCAACGATACCATCGCGGCAGCGTGAAGCTTGGCGTAGTCGCCGGACAACAGCATTAAATTCACGGCTCTCCCACCCTTCTATTGTTCTTCTGTTTACGTAAACCCGCCGGGGTATTTTGTCTATGCTCCCAACGAAACGATTACAAAGTCATGTTAAGGTTTTACGGCACCGTACGAGTGCGCCGAATGGACCTGAATCATGGTCCATTCGGCCCTCATTCAAAATTCTGAGTGGTTTTATATGCTTTAATGGAGCCAAAAACTGTTGCAATATCTAC
>JAJZBJ010000177.1 GCA_021798975.1 Bacillota bacterium
ACTGACGGATTCCATGTAATGGTCGATGCATTGAAGTTGAACGGCATTGATACGATTTACGGGGTGGCCGGGATTCCCATTACGGATCTGGCGCGCCTGGCCTATGCAGAAGGGATTCGCTATATTGGATTCCGCCACGAGCAAAATGCGGGCAATGCGGCGGCCATCGCTGGATTTCTTAAGCAAAAGCCCGGAGTATGCCTTACCGTCTCAGGGCCAGGCTTTCTTAACGGCCTTTTGGCACTGGCGAACGCCACGACCAACTGTTTCCCCATGATCCTTATCAGTGGATCCAGCGACCGGGCCATCATTGACTTGCAGCAGGGGGACTACGAGGAACTGGATCAGTTGGCTGTCGCCAAGCCCTTTGCTAAGGCGGCTTACCGCATTAACCGCCCCGAGGACATTGGACTCGGACTTGCCCGGGCCATTCATGCGGCCATGTCCGGCCGCCCAGGCGGCGTTTATCTTGACATCACCGCGGCCACTCTCGGTGCCGTCCTCGACGTCGAGACAGCTCAGAAATCCCTCATAAAGCCCGTTGACCCCGCACCCCGGCAGATTCCCGCGCCGGATTCGATTGCGCGTGCTGTCGAGCTCTTATCCGGGGCCGAACGCCCCCTCATTGTGCTGGGCAAGGGGGCGGCCTATGCCCAAGCGGAGACCGAAATCCGGATGTTGGTCGAACAGACCGGTATTCCTTTTTTGCCTATGTCCATGGCAAAGGGCATGCTGGACGACAATCATCCGCAGTCGGCCGCGGCTGCCCGGTCGTACGTGCTGGGCAATGCGGATGTGGTCGTCTTAATCGGTGCGCGGCTTAACTGGCTGCTGTCGCACGGCAAGAGCCCCGTGTGGTCCCAAGCCACACAGTACGTGCAAGTTGACATCGACCCGACCGAGATTGACAGCAACCGCCCCATTGCGGCGCCCATCGTAGGGGACATTAAGTCGTCCGTCGACGCCCTGTTAGCCGCGATGAAACCGGGCTCCGTCAAACCTAGTGCGGCCTGGATCGAGGCTATCGGTACCCGCAAGCAACGCAACATGGATCGGATGGCCGAACGGCTGAGCGCCAACCCTGACCCGATGAACTTCTCAAGTGCCTTGGGGGCTGTGCGCGAAATCCTGTCCAAACGGCCGGATGTGTACGTGGTGAATGAAGGAGCAAACGCTCTGGACTTTGCGCGCAACATTATTGACATGCAGTTGCCCCGCCATCGCTTGGACAGCGGCACCTGGGGCATTATGGGCATCGGCATGGGTTACGCGATTGCGGCTGCCATCGAAACCGGCAAGCCGGTAGTCGCTATCGAAGGGGACAGCGCGTTTGGCTTCAGCGGCATGGAGATCGAAACCATTTGTCGGTACCGGTTGCCCGTGACCATAGTGATTCTAAACAATGGGGGAATTTACCGCGGAGACCCCGAGGAGGGCGAACCATCGCCGACCGGATTCGTGCGCAATGCCCGATATGACAAGCTGATTGAGGCGTTCGGCGGCGCAGGATACCACTGCACCGACACCGAAAGTCTGGCTCATGCGGTCCACGAGGGATTGAGCTCGGGCCGCCCCACCTTGATTAATGCGGTCATTGACCCGACAGCTGGCACGGAGAGCGGACACATTCAAAGCCTGAACCCGAAAAGCGCCCTGCAAAAGTAAGGGTCGGTTCGGTCCAGATGCCAAAGGGGGATGTTCTGTGGAGTTTGACCTCGAGAATTTCTCGACCGCGCTGGTTACAGCCATGTCGGACGCTGTGGTCTATGCCGATGCGGATGGCGCTATCCGCTGGTGGAATGGCGGCGCAGAGCGAATGTTTGGCTATTCTTCGGAAGAGGCCATGGGGCAGACCCTTGATCTCATCATTCCTGAAAACCTGCGCGCACGCCACTGGGAGGGGTATTACCACACTATGGAGACAGGCGAAACCCGGTATGACGGTGGGGCCTTATTGTCTGTCCCCGCGATCCGCAAGGACGGATCCCGCATATCGGTGGAATTCACCATCGTGCCGTTTCGCGATGACGGGGGACGGATGACGGCCATGGCAGCGGTGATGCGGGATGTCACCAAGCAATTTGAAGAAATGCGCACCCTGCGAAAACAAGTCGCCCAGTATTTAGCGCTAGCCCGGCAGAGTTCGGGCAGCGAGTCCACCACCGGCTGATGGCGGCGGCATCCGGTTGACCCAGCCGGCTGGGTCGGAATACGCCGATTCGCAGCCGGCGCCGCCCAGAAATCGACCGATTCCGGAACCAAAGGACTAGTCGCCGATCCGGGATGGGTCCCGATCGGGATTCTATCGGCCTGGGGCCCGCCCAGCTTACGAATGTGTCTCACACCCGATCCCTTGATATACCTGCGGCAATGCTTTAACGAGCATTGCTTTAATTTGTTTTGGTGCCCCCTACCCAGCGGCCGGGTCCCCCGGCCGCTGGCAGTTCGCCAGCTTTCCTTCAGGCAACATAACAATAAATTATGTTGTCACATAACCCGGAATTGTTGTTAACAGAGGCCGAAGCGCTACGATCATGATTAGTCTAAAAAGTCGCGCATTTCACCAGAGAAACGCGCGGAACCGGGTTGGAGGGCATGAGCAAACGGCCCTGTCCGCCACGCGATGTGGCGGCCCGGGGGGCTGAAGGCCCAGGTGAAGTGCCGACCACAGCATGACACGGGCATCTCCACGCGGTGTCCCGTGAAGCAGCAACGTTTTTCCCATGCTAATCCTCATCACGAGCAACAGCAGAAACGAGTCCTGGGCAGCCTTGTGTCGGGGCTTGGCATGATAGATTCTCGCGAAGGGAGTGTTTGGCTTGGCGACAGCGGCACACGGCACTTCATACAGACTAGTGCGCGACGCGACCGGCCGAGTCTACCGGGTAGGCGAAAGCCCACGCGATATCATGGGCTACGGGCGACTGGTGATGATGTTTTTACCGTGGATTGGGATGATGCTGGCCTCGACCTTGGAGTATGGCTGGGGGGCTGCATCGGCCACGGTGGCTCATGAGTACCATTGGAGCTTAACAACGGCATTTTGGAACTACTCCGTCTATGTGCTCTTTGAGGCCGGAGTTTCTTATTTCAACGGCCGCTTTCGGGAACGGGCCACCTGGTGGACACCGAACCGTGCGATGTTAACAGCAGGCATCATGGTCGCAATTGCCTATTTCTTCTTAGCCCATTCGGCTGCCCCGTGGATTTCTTACGCAGGCTACGCAGCGGTGGGAGGCGTTGGTTCAGGCCTTGCCTATTCAACTTGCGTCAATATGGTGGCCAAGTGGTTTCCTGAAAAGAAAGGCTGGCGGACGGGTTTTGTGGACGGCGGTTGGGCCTATGGCGCCGTGCCCTTCATTATCCTATACGCCACGTCGTTTAACGTGCACGACTTTATCAGCATTCTTTACATGACTGGGGCCATCCTGGGTGGGGGTCTCGTCATTATCAGCTTCTGGTTTAAAGACCCGCCGAAGAGCTGGTGGCCCGCGGATGTCGATCCCATCAAGTGGTCCGACGACAAGAGGGCCTGGTCCCTGAAGCACAACCCGCCTGCCATGCGCCAAATGACCACGCCTCAGATGTGGCGGACGCACCAACCCAAGTGGATGATACTGGAGTTCCTGTTCATTGCTGGAACATCGTTGTTTGGTGTCGGGTTCTATTATCCCTTCGCTGTGGCGATGCATCTGGGGTCTGTCGCGATTATCGCGGGCGCGACGGGATTCGCGTTTACCGACGGCGTCGGAAGACCCCTTGTTGCTCTGCTGTCGGACTTCATCAGCCGTCGATGGGCGGAGGTCATTGTGTACTCCGTTCTCGGAGCCACCACCTTAGGGTCATTGCTGTCGGCCCGCGCGCACATGCCGGTGCTGTTCGTGATATTTGCCCTGCTGTCAGGCGGTACATCGGGTTCGTTGTTCGTTCTCAACCCGTTGATGGTGAGCGACTATTACGGCACAGACCATCAGACAGAAAACTACGGCACCATCTATGCCGCCAAGATCGTCGGCGGATTTTACGGAGGCGTGGTGGCCGCGTATCTCATCACCGGCACCAGCAGTTACACGTGGGCGTTCGTGGTCGCCGCCTTGATGGCCTTTGCTGCTGCAGCCATTGCGGCAGCCTTCTTCCAACGACCGACCGAAGCGGAAGTGCGGAGAGCCATGGGAGACGAGTTCGATAAACAAAGCCAGGCGGCCGCTGCACCTCCATCCGCCTAACGGAAATGTCGGGATCTCGTGCGGCAGCACGAGATCCCGGTCATTCATCTTGTGCTGGGGGAGGGACCGAACTTGCACCACGCGAAAAGCACGTTGGCGACCTTTCACTTATTGGGGATTAAGCATCCGCCCTGGTTGGTTATCGGGGTCGTTCTAGCCGCGGCCTTGTTGTCCCGCAGCATGATGTTCCTCATTGCCATGCTGCGTCATAGGGATTAGTATGCGGCACCCGGGGCATAGGTGGATCGGAATTGGGGTTCTATTGTACGCAGCCAGGTATTGCCAACAGCGTTAGAAACCGCTACAACTGTGTCAATAGTCCATATGGAAATTTATGGATTTCGTGCGCGGCGAGGGAGAGGTGGTTCACATGGGCACATTGGCGGGAACGTTGGGCCCGTCCCTGGCGGAGATTCGTGCCGATACGTCGCAGGCCGTCACCATACGGGGGCGGCTTATCCATGGCTTTCAGCCCGAGCTTTCATGGGAGTTCGCGTTGTTGGTCGATGCTGACGGGCAGGTCCAGGGGCATTATGGCGGACGTGTGACTGGCCAGCAAATTACCGGGTCATGGCAGCCTGACCAGGGGTGCCAGTTGCATGTGGGCGGCCACTGGGTGGGTGCCACGGTCACATTGCATCAACATCATGCGGAGATTGAGGGACAGGTGCGGCGCCATCTCCGTTCGTGGGACGTGCGATACACCATCGACGGGACGCACCTTTATGGAATCTACGGCAACGGCCCCTGGCGCAAACACATCGACGTCGAAGCGATTGATGTCGCGCCGTTGCTGGCGGCCGGCCTCCTCTGCCTGGCCTGCTATCATTTTACCGTGGTAGACACACTCGCTATCGCTGACGTCTAGCCCCCCGCTGGGAAGGATCCGCGATACGGACGGGACACCCATATGCCAATTTCCTGAGCCCGAGATCCTGACGGTGGGTCCCGGGCTTCGCTCTGTTCAAGACACCGGCGTCCGGATAACGCCGGTTGCGGGCTGGCCCGCGCTGCTGCGGGATCCCGATAGTGCGCAAGGTGGATAAAATCATCCCGCATAAGGCATTGGTATTCCGGGGGGATGGTTGTGAAAGCTGTAGTCTACCGCGCTCCGTATGATGTTCGGGTGGAGAGCGTGCCGGATCCGATGATACACGATGACCGCGATGCGATTGTGCGGTTGACCTCGAGCGCTCTTTGCGGGAGCGATTTACATATGTACCGGGGACACGTGCCGCCTGACCCGGGTCTGATTCTGGGCCACGAAGGCATAGGCGTAATCGTGGCCGTTGGCAATGACGTGCGCTTGC
>JAJZBJ010000178.1 GCA_021798975.1 Bacillota bacterium
TCCGATCTAAATTGGCCAGGCAGACTACCGCCAGCCCTGTATGGGCCAGGATTCGCATCGACCGTGCCACGAGAGCCCCCGGCAATCCCAAATAATAGCGCAACGAGGCTCCGGCCGGCTCGTGAGGCCGCAGCTGGGCGATGCGCAAATTGAGGAACAAGAAGCCCGAAAACGTCAGAGTGAGAAAGAGCAAAGCCCAAATGGCGTCCCGATCCGCGTAGGTGACCAGGACGCGCGGAAATTCAAAGAGACAGAGAGCGATATACCCGACCGCCATGACGATGGCAAACTGTCTCGCACTAATCGTCTTCATAGGTCATACGCCCCCTAACCCACGTCTCCGATGTCCTTAATCCGGAAGACAACGTGAACGGTAATATCCGCCTGCCGATAAGCCTGTTCCCACGTCGATACGTCTTCCCAAGAGGGCTCGGATTGCCAGATGAGCGGCGCCAGAAAGCCGTTGGGATCGGAACCCAGCCGTTGCAACCGCGTCAAGACACGGAGCACCTGCTTGGCCAACTCCCGTTCGGACTGGTGTTCGATTTGGGCCAACGGTTGGGGAGAGAGGGTGGGGCGGAGCAGCGTATCGATCGTGCCGGCCGCCTTCAACGTCACGTCGATGTGAACCCGGCCGTTTTGGATGCGGGCCCGGATATGCGGGCTTGCGGAAATGAAGCGGATGCCGACCGGCTCGCCGTTCTCCGTGACCGTCAAATACCCGCGGGCGGTCGTCCCCATGACATACCCGAGATTTGTGGTCTCGGCAGGCGAGAGCGTCCAAACCGGCTGCTCTTGGCGGAACACGGTAATCCGGTCGGAGGTAAACCCCGTGGGGGTGAGTGTGACATACGGCATCCACAAGCTGTACCCCGGACTGAGACTTTCAATAGACAGATCCCATTGGTGTTGCCGGAATGTCACCACCCCGCAGTCGACGCAGCTGAATCCTCCCAACATTTGCAAGGTGGACAGCGTACCCGTCGCGGGTTCCTTTTGGAAGAGCGCGCGGACATGAGGGGTAGCCACCACGTAAGCCGTCTTGTCCAAGGGGCCGATCTGTGCGAGCCAATTCTCTGCCAGCTTGACTTGTTTAGCGTCCAGGCGTGACGAGAAGGCGATTAGCTGAACCTGTCCCACGTATAGTTCGTCTTGGGTTTGACCCTGGATTTGGACGAGACCAGTCCCGACCGTTTTGCCGCTTTCCGTCATGGTATACACGCTGGGGCCGCTGGAACTGGCCGAGGCGTTCGCGCCGGTCAGGCCCGTGAGTCCGTTGCGGTTTGGAACTTGCACGGTGATGGCGAGGCGTCCATGGGAAGCGGGGGCAAATCCGATGCCGAGGACAATCGCGCGATAATCGACGGATTGGTTGGCCCAGCATCCGGTCAGACCCGTCAGCAGGGACAGCACAGCGGCGATGCGGAGGAACCCGCGCCGTATCCGCATCATCGAACCTCCCGCTGGCGCCGCAAGAGGCGGGTCTTAGGCTTCACGCGCAAGGGATCCGACGCGCCCGGATCGATCGTGCGCAGGAATATGGGCCGTTTGCGCAATCGGGGCATCGGAAATCGAATCAGGGAGTCTTTCAGGTCCGCAATCCTGAGGGGGCCGAAAGGCGAGAGATAGGGCACTCCGTAGTTTTCCATCGTCGCTAGGTGGGCCAGCACGATAATGATCATTACCAACAGCCCGAACACGCCGAAAATGGAGGACGAGACCACAAACAGCCAGAAGAGCCAACGCATGGTAGCCGCCAGCTCGAGTGCCGGAATGGTGAACAGGCTCAATGCCGACAGCGTAGCCACGACAATCATGATGGAGTCGATGAGCCCGGCCTTAACAATGGCGGTGCCCACCACGACGGCCCCGATGATGCCAATCGTGGTGGCCATTTGCTGGGGTAGACGGTTCGCGGCTTCAATGAGAATTTCCAGGATGCCCCACATAATGATGACTTCGGTAATGGGCGGAAAGGGGATGCCGAGCCGCGAGCCGGCCGCTGTTAACAGCAGCTGCACGGGAAAGAGGTCGGCGTTGACCGAACTGAGCGCAATGTAGAGGGGCATGAGAAAGAGACCGATGGCGAGTCCCACGAACCGCGACGTGCGCGTCAGGGTCGCGTATGACCAGGGCAGGGCATAGTCCTGGGTGGTTTGAAAGAAGTCCATTAACGTGTTGGGCAGGATAAGGGCGGTGGGATCGTTGGCGGTAAGCACAGCGACCTTGCCGTCACAGAGGTTGCGCGCCACCAAATCCACCCGGTCGGAAAACCGAACTTGGGGAAAAATTGTCCACCGTTGCGGGCCCAAGTATTCGGCGATGTCATTGCTGGTATGGACGGCGGCCCGTCGAATGCCTTTCAGCCGCGATTTTACCGCGCCCACAATGGCGGGATTCGCGACGCCTGCCATATGGATGAGGAGAACTTTGGTGTGGGTCTGGGTGCCAATGGTGAAGAGTTCAAACTGCATGCCGGGATCCGGGATTCGGCGCCGCAACTGGTCCATTTGGGTTTCCAACACGCTGCTGAAGGCCTCTTGGGGGCCCTTGAGGCTGGGTTCGGCGACAGATGGGCTGATGGAAGCGGCCGGCGGCTGAGCGGTGTCCAGCACCCACGCTTCGGGAACGCCCTCCATGAACAAGAGCGCTCGACCGGAGAGCATGGCGGGCAGCATGCGAGGCCATTGGGTTTCTCTTTTCGGCTGGCCGACGGTGAGAAACTGGCTCGTTAAGGCAGCTGCCAGTTGCTCGGTGTTCTGCACCGGCAACTGGGAGATGTGGTAGAGATCGCGGTCCATGAGGACGGTATTCACCTGACCCGATACGTAAGCCAAGAGGGCCGGGATGGCTGCGGGGCCAATGGTGAAGGGGCGCAACACAATGTCCGGTGCTGGACCCAGCATCGACTGTATGCGCTGATAGGCCGCGTCGACCGAACCGCTAAATTTATCCCACTCCCCAGTCTGGCGGTATTCGTTCAACAGAACGCCCAGCCATTCCGATAAATGGCCTGCGGACTGTGTGAGGTCATCAAGTAGGTCCACTATCCTAGCCGACGTCGCGAAGTTTGGATGCGAGAGGTTCGATGGCATCCGCTATCCCCCTTGACGTGAACTCTGTGGTAGGTATCTCTCTTGCGGTCCGATCGTATGCGGTGTTTGGCGAGTCAGACCCGGGTGCGGGCCGGTGCCCGAGACAGGGATTACCCCGTGTTCCCCGCAGTCTATCTCCAAGGATTTTTCGGGGATGCGGCGAACGAGAGGGTGGTGAGGCGATTCCAGGGACGAAGGACATCCGAACTAGACGGCAACACGGAAAGGGATCGCAACGGTGTGTGCCGAATCCTGGAAAACCGTGCAATTTCGTGCGGAAGGTGGAACATGTCACAAATCCCGAAAACCGTCCGGCGCGCTCGCACCCGGGCAGAAGTGTTGGGTTGGTTCATCTACGTTATGGCAGTGTTGTCGATCGCGACAGGAAATCCGCAAACGGCAGACTTTGCGTTCTTTGTGTGGATGGCGGCCGTGCTCTTCACAGCCACTGAAAAGCCCACCTCGACCCGTTTCGATCGGACAGCGCGGGTGGCAGCGGCTCCGTTTTGGCCCGTCCAGCGGGTCGTGCGTCTCACCAGTCGAATATCGGGACGTGAAAAGCCTAAACTGCATGGACGGGTGGAGGAAATGGACGGCATGACCGGCGAGGAGTTCGAAGCGCAACTCGGCGTGCTGTTTCGGAAGCAAGGATATGCCGTAGAACTCACGCCGCGCAGCGGCGATTTTGGAGCGGATCTGGTGCTGACGCGCGGACCCGACAAGACCGTCGTGCAGGCCAAGCGGTATTCTAAGGCCGTCGGCGTGGAGGCGGTGCAAGAGGTCATCGGGGCCATTGCCTACTATGGAGCGCATCATGGCCTGGTGGTGACAACGAATTATTTCACTCCCTCCGCAGTGGAACTGGCTCAACGCTCCCGGGTGATTCTGTGGGACCGGGATGCGCTGGCGAGAGCGCTGTCGGCGGCTGATGCGCTGGCAGAACACGGACTGGGGAGGAACACGGCCGGGACCGTTGATTGATGAATAGACATTGGTTCAAGCCAAAATCGGACTCTACAGCTCTTGGACTACCCAGCAAATCGTTGTTGCTCAATCACGACTGGCTGCCGTTCCGAGGCTCCGAGTAGGCGCGGCGGCCCTTGATTATCCGGGCTTGGCGGCGATGAAGATGCCGGTCTCGGAATGTACGGAAAAGTGGCCGCGGCGGTGAATTTCCGACTCGATGGCCTCGCGGCACCGATCCAGCGCGGCTTGCCATATGTCGGGCTGTCGGGACAATCCGCCAAACAGGGCCCCCGACTGGAGGTAGCGCAGAGCCGGTCCGGACTGGTCAAACACAAAGCCCGAGGGCCAGCGGACAATGTCCGGCGGCACGGGGAAATATTCGAGACCGGATTCGAGGTCAAAGCGCGAGGCATGCACCCTGACGGGCGGCAGCCCCAGATCGTGGAGTACACGGTCGCGCAGCTCGATAAACTCCTGATATTGGTGGTCGCCGTTGGTGGCGGCCATGAACAGGCCGCCCGGTTTCAGGACCCGCCAGGCCTCGTTCACCGCGTCCTGGATGCGGGGCACGTGATACAGCATATAGTGCGCACCGACCCAATCAAAGCTCTCATCGGCGAAGGGCAGCGTTTGGGCATCGGCCACCAGCACCTCGGCGTCCGGATCGGCGTCGGTCATCTCTTCGAGACGCGATACCATGCCGGAGGATTGATCAATGCCGATGTAGCGAGTCTCCTGCGGCAGCAGGCGGCGAATGGCGCGATACCAGTTTCCAGTGCCGGCGCCGAGGTCGAGAATATGGGCGGGTGCGGGGCCGCGTTCGAGTCCCTCCCGGCAGACTGCCTCGAAGACGTCTTGATGGGCGACGCCATAGCGGCGATGGGTCTCAATACGAATGTTGAGAGCGTCATCAGTGCCGTACTGCCGTGCGAGATAGTCCGAGCCCGTGATGGAATCCTGTCTGTCGTCCGCCATGGCTGTTCCTCCATTAACCGCGTTGGGTATTGGCATTTATGGACACCATAACACACTGGCAACGGCGAGTTCCCAGTGCGCCTGGCGTCATTCACACCAAAAAATCTGCGAGTCCCCCCAAAAAATTACCCTGAGAGAGATCCTTCCCGGCGATCCGCTCGTAACTCTTCACGAACCAACCGAGATACCTCGGTCATCCCATCGTGATAGGAGCGAGAAACATGACAAAGAGCATGAGACTGCTTGGAGCCGGAATCGCTGCGGCGGGCGCG
>JAJZBJ010000179.1 GCA_021798975.1 Bacillota bacterium
GCCCCCACGGGCGACTAGCGCCTTTCACCCGGGCGGCGCCAATAGACGGAGCCTCCGAGATGACCGGAGGGCGGGCCCAGCACCGCCGTCCACCACCGGATGTTGGCGGCGTGATCGCGCGTATGGCCCAGCACGATCAGCACCGCGGGCCGGGTGACGGCCAGGAAGCGCAGCGCTGGCTTTCGCCAGCGGGAGGCTGGAAAAGGACGGACCGGGTCATGGGGATTGCTTGCCAGCGCATCCATCCGGTCCCAAGCGGCGGTAAGCCAAGGAAAGTGCAGCAAGAGATAGTCGGTGGGACTTAAGTAGCCTTCGGCCAGGCGATACGAAAAGCCGTTTTCGGCCTGCAACTCCATCAGCCGGGTGGCGTCGCCAGTATTGTCATAGGGGAAGACCAGCACGGTGGGGCGGCCGGACAGTTTAAGCTGGGAAAGAATTCGGGGAATCACCTGGGCGTCAACCCGGGTATTGATGGCCGGAAACGAGGCCGGAAACCAGGATAGGGCCACCAGAACGGCCCCCATGGCGATGCCGAGACGCTGCCGCTCCGTGGTCGTCTCCGTCCACAAGAGCGCGACCGCTAACGCTTCCACCCACACCGCCAGCCCCATGAAGCGCGGCATCACCACATCGCGGAACACCGGCAGGAAATAGAAGAAGAGTCCCGGCGCGGCAATCCAACTGGAGGTGCGGCCGTTCCAATGGACAAACGCGCCCAGACTCAGCACCACCAGCGCGACCCACCAGGAAAAGAGCCATCGCGCCGCGAGGCGCTGGGTTGCCGAGCGCCGCCGCCGCCCCCAGAGCCACGCCGCGGCCAACAGGACCCAAAAGACCACCCCCAGGTACCCGGTGTCCTCATAGGGATTGCCGATCCAATGGCTGATGCTGCCCCAGTTCCAGATGGTGTGGACCGGCACCCACAGGAGATTCGTGAGGTCGACGCCAAACTGGCCCGCAAATCGAATCGAGCTAAAAGGCTGGTCGGCTCCATGGCTCTGAAGATAAAAGAGGGGCAGAATCAGGAGGGCCGTGAGGGCGGCCAATTGGGCGACGCCGGCGATCCGCCGCCGGGTGGCCCAACGGTCGACGGACGGGCTGAACAGTTCGAACACCGCGCGGATGAGGAGCGCCAACACGCCGGCGGTCCACATGAGGACAAAAATCTCTTCGTTGGTCAGCCACTGCCCCAAGCCCAACAGCGCGCCCCAGAGCACAAAGCTCCCCGTGCGGCGCCGCTCCAGAAGCCACTCGCCGCCCACCATGAAGAACAAATACGCAAACCCCATCCACAGGAGGTCCAAATGGGCCATCGACTCCGTATTTTCGTAGGCCGAGAACAGCACCAGCAGATGTCCGAAGAAACTTCCCCAGGTCCGGGAGGTCAGGCGCTGAAGGGAATAGAACGCCACCGTGGCCGAGCCCGCCCACGATCCCATCCAAAGCAGGTTGTAGAGAAGGTCCACCGGAACGTGGAACCAGGTATGGAGGAGGCTTGCCGGGATGAAGAACAAGGGAACACTGGTATCCCAGAGCACATTGCTGCCGTAGGGACTTTCCACTAAGTGGGTGACCCGGGCCAACTGGTGGTGCGTCAGGGCCCAGCCCCACCAGTGCAAAAACCAGAGGTAAATGTAGGGATCCCCGGAGGTGCCGACAATGTGGTGGGGGGTCAGGCCCCGCCGGCCCAGCCAAGCGGCGCAGATGACGTCCAGGACCAGAACACCCGCCAGCCATGCGCGTTGAGGCCATCGCCGGGTTCCGGGACGGTGATATGGTTTTCCGGAGACGTAGGCGGACTCAGCCATGTGCACCCGGAGGCAGTCCGGGCTTTCGCCCCCTCTGACGCAGTGTGTGGTCAGTACATTACGGGATAGTCCATCCCCGCACAACTTTTAGGGGTGATTAGCGTGCGGTGCCCAGCGCGTGGTGGCGCAGGATGCGCCACAGGCGGGTGCCATCGTTGGGAATGAGGCCCCACGGGATGAGGTTCATCATCCACTGCAGGCCTAAAATGAGGAGCCACCAGTTAAGCTCAGCCGGCCAAATGAGAGCAAAGGCGGCGACCACCATGGCTTCGGCTAAGGGTCCGGCCACGAGCGTCCAGGCGACTTGCCGGAGGCTCAAGGACTTGACGGACAGGCGCACCCCGAGCATCCATCCCCGGAACTCGACTCCCAACCAGCGTCCGCCAAGAAGACGGGTCACCACCACGTGGCCGGTTTCATGGGCCAATACCATGGCACAGGCCAAAGCCAGCAACGGAATTACCATCGTGGTCATGAGGTTTCCCCCTCCTCGCCCGGAACGGCTCCATGGACTTCGCGCTTGAACCCAGGAATTCCTGCCGAAAGTTTGTTCACCCCCCTCAGCATTCCCAGACTGGGCATGCTGTAAAATGAAGGAATCACTGTCGAAACGGGGCGATATAGTGGAATATGTCAAACTGGGCCGCACCGGCCTCGAGGTTTCCCGCATCTGTCTGGGCTGCATGAGCTATGGGGTACCCGAGCGCGGGAATCATCAATGGGTGCTCGACGAAGAGCACAGCCGACCCTTCATTAAGAAAGCATTGGAACTGGGCATCAATTTCTTCGACACCGCGAACGTGTATTCCGATGGAACCAGCGAGGAGATTGTAGGCCGGGCTCTGAAGGATTTCGCCGCCCGAGAGGACGTGGTCATCGCCACCAAGGTGCATGGCCGGATGCGGCCCGGGCCCAACGGAGGCGGCCTCTCCCGCAAAGCTATCCTGCATGAGATAGACCAAAGCCTCCGCCGCCTCGGCACCGACTATGTCGATTTGTATCAGATCCACCGCTTTGATTATGAGACGCCGATTGAAGAGACCTTGGAAGCCTTGCATGAGGTGGTCAAAGCGGGGAAGGCGCGCTACATCGGGGCCTCCTCCATGCACGCCTGGCAGTTCATGAAGGCCTTGGCGATCCAGGACCAGAATGGGTGGGCCCGCTTCGTGTCGATGCAGGACTACCTGAATCTCCTCTATCGCGAGGAAGAGCGGGAGATGCTGCCGCTGTGCCGCGCGGAGGGTGTCGGCGTGATTCCTTGGAGTCCCATGGCCCGCGGGCGCCTGACCCGGCCCTGGGATGAGACCAGCCGCCGCTCCGAACTGGACGCGTTTGGCCGCACGCTGTATGCGGCGACAGCGGAGGCCGACCGGCGGGTGGTGGAGGCGGTGGCCCACGTGGCCGCATCACGCGGCGTCCCCATGGCGCAGGTCGCCCTGGCCTGGGTGCTGGAGACGCCCGGGGTGACCGCGCCGATTGTGGGAGCGACCAAGCTCCAGCACTTGGATGACGCAGTTGAGTCCCTGTCCATCCATCTGACGGCGGAGGAACGCGAGAGGCTGGAGTCGGCCTACATGCCGCATCCGGTGCTGGGCTTCCGGTAACCGAGGGTGGGTTCGTTGTCGAACCGTGATGTGATACCATCGAGAAAAGAGAAGTGGTGCGGAAGAGTGAGGGATAACGTCGGATGGGAATGACTGCAGGAAACCCGGTGCGCCCGCCGTCCGTCTGGCTTAAAGTGCTGGCGGTTGTGGCAGCGGTCGGGATGCTCATCATTAACTTGGTCGGGTTTTTGGATACGGAAACGGGATCGGCCCTGGGCTGCGGGAGAGACTGGCCGCTGTGCAACGGCGATGTCATTCCCAAGCTGAACAACACCCACGTTTTGATCGAGTTCCTGCACCGGGCCTTGGTGGGCGGATTCGCTTTAGTGGCGGCGGTGTTCCTGATTTGGGCCTTGGTCCAGTACCGCCAGTTTATCGAAGTGAAGATCCTGGCCTGGCTGGGCATCGGGTTCATCATCGTGCAGTCGGGATTGGGCGCCTTAGCCGTGGTATTTGTGAATCCGCCGACGGTGTTGGCGTTGCACTTGGGATTCGGCATGTTGGCGATGATTGGCGTGGTCCTCTTGGCGGTGTTTATTTTCCAACTGAGCGCTGCGATGCGGGGGAAATCTTCGGGACTCACCTGGCGTCGTGAAGCCCTGCCCCAGACGCGCCGCTGGGTCCTGTTCATTTGGGTCTACACGTATATTGCCATCTATTGGGGCTCCTATGTGGCATTTCGCAGCGGCGGGGAGGCCTGCACCACCTGGCCGGACTGCAATGGACACTGGCTGGACTTCGCCGGAAAGACGGGGCTCGACACCATCCATCGGCTATTTGCGCTGGGATTGGCGGTGTTGGCTGTGGCGCTCGTGATCCATTTGCGCCGCGCGGGAGCGCACCGTCCGGACATGGCGCGGGGCAGCGCCTGGTTTTTAGTCACGGTGCTCATCCAAATAGCTACGGGGGCCAACCTGGCGTTGAACCGTCTGGCCACCGGACCTTATCTGCTCCATATCGCGACGTTGATGCTGCTATTCGGCATGCTGAGCTATCTCGGGATGCAGGTCATGCCGCGTGCCGGAGGCATGGACCCGGTGCCCGTTCCGGCGCGCAATCAACAGAGCGGACAGCTCGGGAATCCCGTATCCGACGAATCCTGAAGCCGCCACGTTCGAGGTTGTCCTGCGCAGGACAGCCTCGTTTTTTCAATTCTCGATGGGATTTAGTCTTCGTACGGTTGGGTGGGCAACGGGTTGGTGGCCGGCGAAACGCTGGCCGCTACCGACCGCTGATGAGAGGCTAGCGCGTGATGCAGGGCCGCACCCGTTCCAGACGCCAACAAGAGTGTGAGAATCGCTAAGATAACTGTCCCTCGTTTCATGAGTTCCCCTATCTTTCTTGGAATTCCAAGGCAAAATATACCGTAAGACGACAATTTTGGCAATTTCTAGGTCATAGCCGGGCAGGAGTTTTTGGTTCGGATCGCGAAGCAACCCCTTCGGAAAGCGAGGCTTCGACGCAAAATGCCGATCGAAAATCCTGAAGCCGGCCCTCTCTCCCGGCCGGCCAGGCGTGTGTACGCCTGGCGTCGGTACCAGGTTCTGCACCCCAGGGCGGTGCCGTATTCGGCCCAAATTAAGCGTCTCATGGCGTGGCAGTCGCGGGGCGACAGCCAGGCTGCTTATGACATGGCGATTCGGTTGTCACGGCAGGCGCTGGAGAAGGGCCTGGAAGTGCGTGCCCGCCGGATGACGGATTGGATTACCGCCTTGCAAGCGTCCGCAGCGCCGTTTCGCCGGCGCGGGCCGTCCGAGCGTCTGGAGGATATAGCGCGCCGGGCTGTACGCCGCGAAGACTGGGCAGCGGCACTGGATGCGACT
>JAJZBJ010000180.1 GCA_021798975.1 Bacillota bacterium
GGACACCGGCCCGCGGATTACCGAGTTCACAATCTGGCTCCCCGCCCCGATTTCCACCCGTCCCGTGACAACCGACTCCGCATCGACCGCCCCGCGCACCTGACCCTCAAAATCCTCCAAAATGAGGCGATTGGCATCCAGCAAGTCTTCCGGGCGGCCGGTGTCTTTCCACCATCCGTTGACATAGGCGGCATCCACCCGGTGGCCGCTGTCGATGAGTCCCTGAATGGCGTCGGTAATCTCGTATTCATTCCGCCACGACGGCGTCAAATCGTTGATGATGGGGTGAATGGCCGGGGTAAAACAGTAGGTGCCCACCAACGCATAATGGGACGGCGGTTCCGCCGGCTTCTCGACCAGCCGCACCACACGGTCCCCCTCCACCACCGCCACGCCAAACTGGCGGGGATCCGGCACTTCCGCCAACAGGATCGAGGCGTCCGGCTGGTCGCGGCGGAACCGGTCGACTGTGTTCTTTACGCCCACCCGCAGCAAGTTGTCGCCCAGAAATACACAAAATGGGGAATCCCCGAGAAACGGCTGCGCCGTTTTCACGGCGTGGGCCAATCCCAACGGCTTTGCCTGATGTATGTAGGTGAACTGGCAGTGGAACCGGGATCCGTCTCCCAATGCCTCCTGAATCTCCTGGGCGGTGTCGCCCACCACCACCCCAATATCGGTCAAACCCGCCTCCACCATGGCGTCGATGGCATAGAACAAAATCGGTCGGTTGGCGACGGGGAGGAGCTGCTTCGCTCCCGTGTAAGTCAGCGGCCTCAGGCGGCTTCCCGTCCCGCCCGACAGAATCAGGGCTTTCATTTCCTTCATGCGCCAAATATCTCCCATCTATGGGATATTGACTACTTGTTCTACCTGTTTTCATCGTAATCCTGCAAGATCGCCCACACGCGGACCCAATTCGTCCACTTTTTTCCAACCGTGGTGACAGGCTCCTGTCGCCCGGCGCACCATCGCGAGGTCGATGGTAGAATTTGAGGTGACAGGATCCAAATTCATTCCGCCCGGAACTGGACATGGGGATCGGGTGCAGTCAGTAAAGGATGGGAGATCGCGTGATTGAAAAGGTGAATCTCACCGAAAAGTTCGGGCAGTTTGCGGACCATTGGAGCCCGAAAGTGGCAGGAGCCATTAATGATTCGGAAGTGAAGCTGGTCAAACTGTTGGGAGAATTCGTCTGGCACCACCATGAGCATGAGGACGAAATGTTCTTGGTCATCAAGGGGCACCTCACGATTCGGCTGCAGGGGCAGCCGGATGTCGAGTTAGACCCCGGCGAGTTTGTCATCATCCCCAAGGGTTTGGAACACATGCCGGTGGCCGAGGCGGAAGTCGAGGCGCTGCTCTTGGAACCGAAAGGCACCCTCAACACGGGAAACGTCGTAAACGAACGCACGGTCGCCGACCTGGATCGCATTTGACATGACGTAGGGGCCGCACCCCCACGGAGTGCGGCCCCTTCCCTCTCCCTTTGTTAGGCTCCGGAAACCGAGGCGCTCTCCGGCGTATCGAGCTTGGGAGTCCGCTTCGCCGGCGCCTTGGTCCATGCCAGCGCCGCGCTAAACACGTTTCCGGCCAAGAGCCCCACCAACAGATAAGTCAGTCCGCCAAACACCATGAACATCCCCACCGACACCATGCCGGTAATGACAGCAAACACCACCTGGGCCGGTGTCGTGCCGGGGCTGGTCGGCGGGTCGGTCAGCATGAAGAATCCCAAGAACAAGGCCGAGTTAATGAACGGCTCGCGCAAGGCATCAGCCGGTGTCGCCGACGCCAACCCCAAGTGGAAGTACGCCATCGCCAGCACACCCAGCAAATAGGTGCCCATAAAGGCGAGCGTCTGGGGATATTTCTTGACCCGCACCGATACGAAAATTCCCACCGCCAACATCAGCGCCAAGTACCAGAGCGGCATCAAGGACATGCCGGCCCACCAGCTTTCGGCCGCGCCGAAAATACCGATGACCGCCAAAAGCCCGACCGCAGCGGGGTTGAAAATGGGCTTGCGCCCCCGTTTCAAGAGGTGCTTGGATGCCAAAGCCATAAGCGTCGCTGCCACCACCACATAGAGCGGGTCCAGCCCGCTTAGCACGTCCGCCACAATAAGGCCGGTGATGACGCCGCCCGTGGAAAATGTGATTCGGCGACTCAACACCTTAGCCACCGCGGCGTCGAAGACGGCGGCGGTGATGACCGCCGCCACCGCATGTTGGATGCCCATGTGGCCCTGCGGCGAAGTACTGCCCAAGAGGGTCAAAAAAATCAGCGCACCGAGAGCGTAGCCCTTGGGCGTCTTGATAAATCGCTTGAAAGCGGTTAACGTCGACTTCTTCGGGGCGGGTGCCGCCTGCGATCTATTCACGGATGTACCCTCCCATCGATTTTGTCATCTGCACGGTCATGTCCTCACGGACCACCAATCCCGCCAAGTCCATCTCCTCAATAAAAGACAGAGCGCGGTCGGGACCCAGCAAGAAGGCCGCGGTCGACACCACGTCGGCCAGCACCGCCTGTGGTGCCACCACGGTGCAACTCTTAAGGCCTTCGGCGGAGCGTTGCTGCGCCGGATCCCAGAGGTGGTGAAGCGCCTCATTTTTGGGGCTGCGGCGCTTGTAGTTCCCGGAGGTGCAGACCGCCATATTGGTGAGTTCCATCTGGGTCAAGAGGGAGTCGGGCGCCAGCGGATGCTCGACGCCCACCCGCCACACCGCGCCTTCGGGATCCGACCCGGCCACCAACACGTCCCCGCCCGCGTCGACCGAGAGTCCCGGCCAGTCGCCGAGTTCGTGCGCGGCCAAGTCAATCGCCAACCCTTTGGCCACCGCGCCCAAGTCAAGCAGCATGGGGGCGGCCAGGCGGACCTGCCTGCCGTCCGCATTGAGTTCAATGTCCCGCCACGAAGCCCCGGTGTCGAGCGGCACCTGGCTGTCTGACTCCTGGCCCGTCAGGTAATGCCGATTAAATCCCTGCAACTCTAAAGCCCGGCCGACGGTCGGGTCAAAAATTCCGGCGGTCATTTCCGCCATCTGGCGCGCGATGCTTAAGGCCTGAAACAGGGCTGCCGGAACCGCCACCCACTCCCCAGGACGACGGCACAGGTCACGCAGCGCACTCTCCTCATCAAAGCGGCTGCAGGCTTCCTCCACGCTCCGCATCGCGCGGATGGCCCGATCGATGCTGTCCCGCATGTGCGCCACCGACCCGTCGCCGACCAACCGCAGGGATACCACCGTCCCCATTAACAAAAAGGATTCCACCAGGGTGCTCCTGGGCTCCGCCGTTTGCTTGTGCACGGTTACGCCTTCGCTTTCTGGAGCGCATAATAGACCGCCTCAGCAAAGTTATAACTGCTGGCCGTCGCCCCGGTGATGTTGTAGACCCGGTAGGTTTGCATCTGAATGACTTCATGCGCAATTTGCGGATAGATAAAAGACGACGGATAGTGCATGTTATAACTGGTGATCTTCACCGAGGAAATCTTCCCGCCCGAAACGGTCAGCTTCACCGACAAGGTCCCGTACACGTTGGAACCGGATCCGGTATATGTTCCATCGCGATACGTAACCTTAGCCGCGGCAGGGCTTGACGCGGAACCGGACGAACTGCTGGGAGCGCTCCCACTGCTGCTGCTCGGCGTCGGACTGGATGACGGGCTCGGCGAACTCGACGGATTTCCGCCCACCGAGCTCTGCGGCGTGACACCTGATGCCTGCGCCGATGGCTGCGTATAAACATATCCGCCTGCGTAAACGGCCCCCACGGCCGCCGTGCAGAGTGCCAGCAATTTCGTAGATGCGGCCATATTCATCCCCCTGTGCAAAAAATTCTCCCTCACAGGGTAGACAAGAAATATGACAATTTCATGACACCCAGGACAGACTCTCCGCAAACTGCCATGCCGCCGCGGGCCCCAAAGGTTCGCGCGGGGAGCCGCAGGTTCTCGCCCTAGCATGAACATTTTCCGCCCCATTGTAACCGCCTCCATCGCGTGGCCGTTGTGTGGCGGGACATCGAACGCTCTAAGGAGGCGCTTTTTCATGCAAAAATTGACTCAACGACTGGCCGCGGGGATCGCTTTCCGGCCCGCGCCCATGGTCAACGCGGCGCCGAAGCCGCCCAAGTCTTGGACTCTTTACACCCTCTAGACGGTATAATGGACCCATCTTCTTGGGATTTCTGCACGCTCGTTCTAGTGCATACCGAATCCCCAGCTCGGAAAGGAGCGCTTTTATGCGAGAATCTCTCCGGCGTTTTCAAGATGCCCTGAAAGAGCGCGGTCTCGACGCCGCTGTTATCGCTTCCCCCGAAGAACTCAGCCCCACCAACCTCCGCTACTTAAGCGGATTCACGGGCTCCTCCGCCTATCTGCTCATCAGCCAGCACCAAGCCTGGCTGGTCACCGACTTCCGGTATCTGGAGCAGGCAGCCCACGAATGCCCCGATTATGCGATTGTGCGCCACGGCCGGGAGGTGGGCGACACCTTAGCCGATCTCTGCCGCGACCACCAGCTGTATCAGCTCGGCTTCGAAGCCGACAAAGTCCCATACGAGACCTGGCAGGACTGGAATGAGCGCGTGCCGGTCGTCTGGCGTCCGCTCAACAAACTCATCGAAGAGCTCCGTGTCATCAAGAGTGCCGACGAAATCGCCACACTGCGCCGGGCGGCCCAGATTGCGGGCGAATCGCTCATGGAAATCCTGCCCACCCTGCTAGGGCGGCGCGAGCGGGATGTGGCCTTGGATTTAGAAATGGCCATGCGCCGGCGCGGCGCCGAATCGCTGGGCTTTGCCACCATCGTGGCCTCCGGAGAGCGCGGCGCCCTGCCCCACGGCCGCGCCTCAGACCGCGTCATTGGCCCAGCGGAACTGGTCACCATCGACTTCGGGTCGCAGGTGGGCGGCTACAAGTCGGATGAAACCGTCACCGTCGCTACCACAGGTGAGGTTCCCGCCAAACTGAAGGAAATTTTCGATCTCGTGGCCGCGGCGCAGCGGGCCGGCATCGAAGCGGCCAAACCCGGCAACACCAGCTATGACGTCGACCATGCGGCGCGCAGCATCATCAACGAGGCCGGATACGGCGAATACTTCGGCCACGGAACAGGCCACGGGGTGGGGCTCGATGTCCATGAGGAACCATACGCGCACACCAGCCGCGGCCGCGCCACTGAACTCCAGCCCGGCATG
>JAJZBJ010000017.1 GCA_021798975.1 Bacillota bacterium
CTAATGTGCCGGCCTACCTCTGGTGGGCCGGGAGTCCGCCGGATGACCATTTTCGCTGGGACTTGCTAAGCCATTCGTTCCAAGCCCTCATACTAGACAGCCGTATTCTCTCCCTGGAGACATGGCATCGCTTGGCGGACAGCGCGTCATCGCACCAAATGGCCGTGATGGACTTAGACTGGGCCCGCGGCCTGCCCGCGCGGAGACTGCTGGCCGAGGCGTGCGACGACACCGCCGTGCGCCGCGTTCTGTCCAAGCCCGACCGTATCGTCATCACCGCTCCGCACGAAGATCAACTCATGCTGCCCAGCACCTGGTTGTGGCTGTCGTGGCGCCTCGGATGGGATTTAGGCCTTCCGCCCTGTGGCCGGCCTGGACTGAGCGTAAAAATCACCGGAGGCCCGCTTCCCGCGTGGACATTTTACGGGGAAGAGGGCGCGCTTAAGCTGTCGTTGTCCGATGGCTGGGTCTTGGACTGGTCGCCATCCGCGGCCCCAATCCAATCATGGTCCCACACCATTTCCGGCGCGCCCGGTCTGTCACGGGATATAGCCGACCTATTGGAAATGGGCCTTGATCCCCTGTACGACCAGTTGCTGCACTATGCCGTTTTGGGAAGGAGTTTAAAACCGACATGGCCCGAGAACCCTTGATTCACATTGCCGAGTCGAAAGAGGATGCGGCCGAGACTCTCAGCGCGTGGGTAGCTCAAGCCGCACAGGAGGATGTGCGGGATCACCGCCAGAGCAGCTGGGCGCTTTCAGGCGGCAGTACGCCGGTCTTGCTCTACCACCGTCTGAGTCTCCGCTCCGACATCCCCTGGTCCGAGGTTTGCCTCTATGTGGTGGATGAACGCGATGTCGTTGCCACAGACCCGCTCAGCAACGCGCACATGATTGAGGAGGCCCTAATTGATCGCTTGCCCGACGCTCCCGAGTGGCATCCGTGGCTCACCGTCGCGAATCCCAGCGAGTCGCTGGCCCGCTACCGGCAGCAGTTAGCCCCATTGCCTCGATCGCAAACGGGTTTCCCACAGCTGGATCTCGCACTCATGGGCATGGGAGATGATGGGCACACGGCGTCCGTGTTTCCCGGCTCTCCACAAGAAACGGTCCAAGACTGGGTCGCGTTCGGCCCGGGGCCCAATGCTCCCCGGCTCACCCTGACCTTGCCTCTTCTGGCCCAAGCCCGGCGCATTGCATTTTTGGTCACGGGCCTAGAAAAATCCGCGCGTGTGGCCGAGTGTATTCGCAGCGACGCAAACCTGCCCGCCGCATGGCTGAGCCGCCACGGCCATAATGTGCACTGGTTCCTGGACCGAGAGAGCGCCCGTGATCTCGGATAAACCGGCCTTGCTGTGGGACATAGACGGAACCTTGCTGGAGACGAAGCCAGTCGGCCGGACGGCACTTAATATCGCATTTGAAGAACTTTACCATGTTCCGGGCGCTTTCGACCAGCTCGACTTTTCCGGGGCGACCGATCATGCCCTGTGGATCCAGGTGAGCCAGAAATACCCCCACCTCCATCTCAGCATCGCCCACGCGGACGGGTTTTTTGCGCACTATATCGGCATCCTGGGGAAGGTGTTGGCCCACGAGCCGCTCCATCCCCTGCCGTCGGTCTCCACTCTCATTCCGCATCTTTCGGCCCGAGGCTGGCCGATGGCATTAGCGACCGGCAACGTGCGTGCTGGAGCCTTTGTCAAGCTCGGGGCAGCAGGGCTTGCACCGTACTTCCCGTACGGAGGCTATTCACGCCCCCATATCGATCGGCTGGGGTTAATCCGGCAAGCACAACAGTTCTTCCCCAACCGAATCCTTGTTGTGATTGGCGACACTCCCCGCGACATCGAAGCAGCCCGGCGCAGTGGTGCCGTCGCGATCGGCACGGCAACCGGTCGGCACCCGGCCCCCGTGCTGGAATCCCATGGCGCGGACGTCGTGTTTGAGCGTCTGCCTGATGTATCCGGGTTTTTGAACGCCATCACGGACCACATCCGCCGAAGAGCTCAGGAGACAATCTCCTGAGCTCACGTCGCCGCATCCACCATCGTCGGCTGGCTTCCCAGCCATGCCGGCCAGAACCAGAGGTGCACGGGCGCTTGAATTACTGCCGACCATACAGCGCCCTGGGGCGTAAAGCTGATCAACTGCGCGCCCGATAGTCCGCCGTCTTGGTCGACTAGGCTTACCAGTTGGGCGGTGCTGCGGAGGTTAGCCTGTTGCATGACGGATACTGCGTTGTCCAGGGCGTCCTGCAGATTTTGCTGAGCCGCCCAGACCTGCCCCAAAGCGGTCACCGCCCCCGCCATGACCAACCCTACCAAGACCAGTCCCAACCCCATCAAGCTGACGCTACCACATTGGGAAGTGGTGGTACCCCGCAGTGCCGCCATCGCCACCCCCACCGCCAAGAGGTACAGGCTGCGGACTTGGGGTGCCTGAGGGTAGGGTCGCGAACGTACGCGACGCCGTCAGCGTAGCAGCCTTCCCGTTATTCCAGAGGGTTACCGGAACCGCGACCGTGAGGGTGCGGACAGTGCCGGTCTGCGATGCGGTCACACTGGCTCCCGTAAGGCCCTGGCCCGCCAATGTCTGTGTGACCCGAGCCTCCGCTGCCGCAGAACTCTGCCCTGTCGCCCATGCTTGAAGCCCCTGCTGAGCAGCCTCTCCCACGGCCACATGTGCCAAGAACAGCCGGCCAACCGTGGCCAATCCCAGAAACACGGCCATCAAGACAGGCAATACCACCATCATCTCAATATACGCGTTACCCGCTATTGAATGGTGCTGAGATTGTTGGTAATCTGCCCGAAGGCCGTCACCAACGCGTTCCTGAGCGCCTCGATGGGCATAATCATGGCCAGAACCACGACGATTATCCAAATGCCGTTCTCGATAAACACGTTGCCATCTCTTTTGCCGAAGCGTGTCCACAGCCGTCCGCCCCACACTCTTATCCATAGTCCCACAGAATCTCCTCCTGCCTCCAATTCCGCGTCTTGGCGCGGTACGGACAGGATAGCGAAAAAGTTGGGGAGTAATTGGGTCAACCCGTCGACACCACTCCGGAGCCCTAGACCGCAAAGTGGGATCACGTCGCAGTTTCTCGTGACGACCCCAAACGACACTTCTACAGGAATCTTCCTGGCACCATTTTCCATGACGGGAATAGAATGGTCCAACGTACATGAGAGGAGGGTTCCATGATGAACGGCGTGGTTCCATACTTAGCCGCGGCATACGTCTCACAAACGGTATCCAAAGTGCTTGGCAGCCTCATCCCGCTCGATTCGGGGCATTGGGCTGGCTTGCTGCGCGAGTGGTCAGCCACCGGAACCGGCGTTGCCATGGCTTTCGCGGCGCGTATGGACATTCTCGGCGACATCGGTCTGGACTTGGGGGTCGAACCCATAGGCTATGTCATTACCGGACTGATTTTGGGCCATGGCGTGCAATATACGATTAACTTTCTTCACAATGGCCCCAAGAACGGCCAAAATTCCGCCGCGTGATGCCCCGCCTCCTCCCTTCGTAAATAATTTCCGCCTAGTCGGGGAAGTTAAGGCCAAATCATTGCTATTACGAAGGGAGTCTCCTATCATGCGGACATCCACAGTCACCGCCAGCATGGCTCTGTTCTCCACAGTGGTCATGCTGGCCGCCTGCGGGACTAATCCCGCTCCCTCCCATGGAGGGAATACCTCGAAGGGTGCTTCCAGCACCAAGCACACCACCGGCGGCAGCGCCAACAAGGCGGCCCTCAGCGGCGGCATCAAAAAAGCCGGGTCTAGGAATTCCACCGGCACCGCCACCACCGCCAAGAACGGCGGCCGTTCCAATCAGGGGGCCCTGGGGGGCGGCATGAAAACAGCCGGCTCCAAAAACACCACCGGCAGCACCACTACCGCCAAAAACGGCCGCGGCGCTCCGTCCAAGGCGTCGGGAACCCCCATTATGCTGACCAATCCGCCTGCATTAACAGCCGTGGAACCGTTCAATCCAGCCTATAAGTCCTATCACGCCGTCTCCTCGTTCATTAATGAGATGGGCTTTCACTGGATGACGCAAGTTCCGGGCATTGTCTACATGACAAACAATCACAATCAAATCACGGGGGTGGAGGCCACGTTCCCGCAAAATCACGGGAACTATGCGTGGTATGACCCCGCCACTCCGCCCACCATCCTCAATGCCAGCCTGGCGTTCTACAGCGAGCATCTGTACTTCGTTCCGCCGTCGAGCATCACCCCGTCCATGTCGGCCGCGATGACGAGTGATCTCACCTCGTGGACATCCTTTCTGGCGGTCAACACGCGTCTGCAGGCCTATGTCAAAGAGCCCGCCACGTATAAG
The DNA here is from genome assembly GCA_021798975.1 of Bacillota bacterium. Taxonomy (GTDB): domain Bacteria; phylum Bacillota; class Sulfobacillia; order Sulfobacillales; family Sulfobacillaceae; genus Sulfobacillus_B. The sequence continues at coordinate 4,359 of JAJZBJ010000017.1, forward strand.
GGATACACCGTCTACGGTCCCCCGCAAGGCCTGGGTCTCAAGGTGTTGGTCAGTCCCGCAGGCATGGTGTCCGGGTTCATGGTGGACGAACCGGCATCGTGGGGATGGTCTCCCGCCTATGCCGAACCCCAGGGACAACCCGTCATGTCCCGCAATTTCGGTAAAGCCTATCTTAGTGTGTTTATGCTGGAGCCGGCTTCTGCGGCCGCGGGCACTAGCACCGGTGCCAAGTCTGGCAGTAAGACCTAGCGAATGAAGTAGCCGAAGACCGCCGCGGCCAGCACCAATCCGACCAAAATCATGGCCAGGTATGGCGGACGCGGTGGGTCTTCCTTGCGATTTTGCGACATCGAGGTCCCTCCCCACAATTCGGCTTCTTCATCATACCGCGAAGGCGCGGCTACATGAAATTTTGCCAATGAGCCATGCTAAACCAATGCGACCGTTTTGGCACACCGGTATCTTTTGGGCCTTCGCCCTGGGGCTGTTCCTCAATGCGTACGTCTATGGCATCGCCGCGGTGGCCCTGGCACAACTCTCACTCCACGGGTCCCCAACCGTATGGGGTCTGGCCTGGGCCCCGGCCGGGTTCCTGGTCGGTATCATAACGGGCGGGTGGTCCGCTGACCGCATGGGCCGCCGCGCGGTTTTGACCTGGGCACCGCTCGGGTATGTGCTGGGCTCCCTAGGACTATTGCTGGGACGTGGAATTGGCACAGTGCTCATGTCGTCTCTTCTCCTGCTCGCGACCGCTGGGCTCGAAAGCAACACCATTCTCACCTATTCCCAAGAACTGCTGCCCACCGCCACCCGCCGCCAGGCGATGTACGCGGAACTCAACTTTGTGAATTTGGGAGGGCTCGCCCTGGCGTCCGTGGCCCTGGCCAGCCATCGCTGGGGACCCGCCATTTTTCACCACCTGCTCTCATGGCTGCCCGTCGGCTTGGCGCTTCTATCATGGCCTATTCGCACACGCATCCCTGAATCGCGCCTGTGGCGGGAACGCCGCCGCAGGCCCTACGCTCTTCCTCGGGACTACAAGCTCAGGTTTGTGGTGGCCGCCGTCTTTTCATTCTCCAATACGGCGGGATTTTCGCTGATGGCGTTTGCCTTCGGGCATGAATTCCTCCCCCGCCATTTCCACCATCTGCTCCTCGTCTCCACCTTGAGCGCGTTCCTGGTCGGACTGCTGGCCCGTTGGGTGGGGCGATGGCCTCCCAAGTTCCTGCTGTTGCTGGGTTATGGCATGGCTTCTGTCAGCGCCGTCTCGCTTCTTTTCATTCGCGCACCACATCGCGTGGAGTTTTGGGCCGTCCTGCTGGTCCTTAGCGCATGCACCTCATTGAGCTACCTCGCGGAGGACACCTTCAAATCCGACCTTTGGCCATCGGCCGTGCGGGCCCGGATTGTGGCGGCCGTGCGGGCTATCGGGATGTCGGGATATATGGGCTTGCTGCTATGGGAGTACTGCGCGGGGCTGTCGCACTTCGTCCGGGTCATGGCGGGTACCTGGACACTCGGTTTCGCCGCCGCTGCGGTCTGGTGGTTCGCCAACCGGTTGCCGCTCCAACACCATCGCGCAGTACCCGAACGCCGGCTCGCGAATCGAACGCGCCACAACAAGCTCCGTTGATCGGGCGATACGGGTCAGATCGGACACCTGATAGGTTCGTCCCCGGGGCTGGGTGAGAGCGACGTGCAAGGAAAACAAGAGCCCCTCTTCAGACGCACCGTCAAAGTAGCCGGCCAACACGAGCCGGCCTGTGGGCTTCAAATGCTGTCGACACGTATGGAGCAGCGAGCGGACCTGGTGTTCCGGAAAACTTTCCACAAACCGCACGAGGGCTATTCCGTCGTATCGGCCTTCCGGAAACTCTTCGAACACATCCCGCTGAAGACCCGGTATACCCGGAGGCGGGGTATCCGGCCCAAACACCACATCCACCATAGTCGGGGAGGCCCCACGGGCCTGCAGGGCGCGCGAGAACTGCCCGCGCCCTGCCCCTATGTCCAGCCATGTCTGGCCCTGTACCGGCAGGAGCTCCCGTATGAGCCAGATCACGAGCTGTTCCGAGCGGGCCGCCAGCGTCTCTTGTTCCACCAAACCTGCAGTCCGCGCCGCTCCCTGCCGGGACAGCAGTTTCGGCAGATCATGCCAGCCGTGGTCCAGCCCTAGGCCGGGCCTCTCCAACCAGGCGCTGCCCCCTGTCCAGTACCAGTGTCCGCGGCCGTCCTGGCACGCCCATCCCCACCACGCTAGGATACGCAGCAGTGGCTCCAGCAATCGAGCGCTGAATCCGGCATCGACAAGCTCCGCCATGGTGACGCCGGATTCCAGAAACAACGGAAGCCTTGACGACTTTAGCGCTTCAACGATGCATGCCCGGTAATGCTCCCGCGGTTTGGATGCCCAGTCTGCCCACACCCGCCATTCGCCTCCCATCAGGTTCTTGTGAGGCGTACTCTATGCCATGTGCGGGTCGATGGCGCCTGGACCACGCCCTGATTATCGGCCCGCCAACACGTCCTTCATGGGGAGAATCCGTACCCCGGCGGTTTCAAGGCCGGATCGCACCTGGGCAGCCAGACGCGCTGCGCCGGGCGTATCGCCATGAATGCAAATAGTGTCGGGGACAATGTCCAGGACGCCCCCGTCGACGGTCTCGATACGATGCTCGACCACCATCTTAATGGCTCTCCGCACCACCGTTTCGGGATCGCTAATGACTGACCCCGCCGCCTTCCGGGACACTAGGAGGCCATTTTGGTGGTAGGCCCGGTCGGCGTAGACTTCGTGCGCGACAGGCAGGCCCCGCGCTTCGGCGGCGCGGAGAAGCTCCCCGCCATACGTCACCAGGATCAGCGACGGGTCAAACGCATACACGGCGTCGACAATGGCTTCCGCCAGGTCGAAACGAACCATGGCCAGGTTGTTTAGCTGCCCGTGCGGTTTGACATGCTGCATGCCAACGCCATGCCGGCGGCAGAACCCCTCCAGCGCCCCAATTTGGTACAGCACATCGGTGAAAGCCTCATCCGCAGTCACCGCTATGTCACGTCGCCCAAACCCCACCAAGTCGGGAAACGCCGGATGGGCCCCCACGCCCACGCCTAATCGAGCCGCCGCCCGTATGGTCTGGTCCATCACGCGGGGATCGCCGCCATGGAACCCGCACGCCACGTTCGCCGAACTAATCGACGGCAAAACGTGCTCGTCGTCGCCCATTCCCCACGCCCCAAAACTCTCACCCATGTCGCAGTTCAAATCCACCATCATGTGCTTCGCCCACTCCTTTCATGACGACAATCGGGTCTCCTGCGTTTAGCAGGTGCGCTGGGGGCGGCATCCAGTCCAACACCCCCGCACTGCCGGACAGCACCTCCCAGACCTCGCCTGTCGCAGCGACGCGTGTCACGCACTGCCCCGGCCATACCCAGTCGCCCGCGCGCGGTAGACGCCGGCCATAGCGATCGCGATCGACCAGCCATCCCGCAAACGGCATAACCGCTCCTCTTGCAACCGGCTCTCCGACCGGAAACTGCCATGCCTCCGCCAGTGCCACACGGGCGCCTTCGGTGTCCACTTCCTCGAACGCCACCCAATCACCGGGCGCTAATTGAGCCATGGCAGGCCAGTCGGCGCGTATCACATGAGCTAAGGGGGGATATCCTCCTAGACTGCCCCGACCCTTCATCAGCACCAGCAGGTGCCCGCTCGGGGGGCACTCAATGCTGCCGACCGCCATGCCTTCCGACGGCCAGTCCCCGCGGGGACTGGCTACGGGTTCGCCTGCGAGTCGCAGTCCCATTCCATTGGAATCCGCCGAGACGGTGAATTCCCGCGTTAGGAGCTGGAAATAGGATAACGCAGGAAATCGATTCCGACGTACGCCTGGCATCACCCGCAATACGTGTCCGGCCCGCATGGTGGGCCACTCGGTACTAACGGCCGTCCCCCCCCTCTCAAGCGACGCCAGCAGGTCTCCAGCGGCCATCGGCCGTCCGCCCAACCCGCCAATTCCGGAAACGAGGTCGGTCGTTCGGCTGCCCAACACGGGAGACACCGCCAGGCCCCCCGGGAACGCCAAATAGGCGCGGAAACCGCGGCGTCGCACCCCAAACCGGATCCGTGTCCCAACCCCCACTCTCCGACCCGTTCCAGGCGGCCACGGTTGCCCATCCGCGGTGGCTGACAAGTCGGCCCCGGCCAGCGCCAACGGCCCCGCCTCGGTGACTTCCAGCTCTGGACCCACAGCCGTGATTTCTAATGCCGCCTCATTCTCACCATTACCCAAGAGACGATTCGCCCATGCCAACGCCCATTCGTCATGGGCGCCACCGACCATCACGCCCCAGTGTTCATAACCCCAACGCCCCATATCCTGCACCGCACTCAAGAGCCCTGGACGTACCACCCGTACTGTCGTCATCCGATCGCCTCACGCAAGCGGAGAGGCCCCGGAGACGCCTGTAACGCCTGATATTCCGGCTCCGATATGGGTCGAAATCGCAACCGGTCGCCGGGGCGATACACGCAGGGCGGGATCTCGTGCCAGTCGATCAGCGCCGCCGGAGTGCGTCCGATGAGGTGCCAGCCGCCGGGGGTACCTGCTGGATAAATGCCCGTCTGCGCCCCGGCAATAGCGACCGCTCCGGGATAAACCCGCGTGCGAGGGATCGAACGGCGTGGAAGACGCAATTTCTCAGGAAGCAGTCCGGCCAGAGGAAACCCGGGCGCGAATCCGATGCAGTAGATGCGATACGATTGGGCCGCGTGCAAGGCGACGACCTCGTCGGCGCCAAGGCCCAACCGCGCTGCCACCTCCACCAAGTCGGGCCCTGCCTCCCCGCCGTAGAGCACCGGCACGTCCCAAGTACGGGTGGTGTCCGCCGAACCTCTTCCGAGAGGGAGAGCTTGCAGCTGGTCGAGGAGCTGGTCGGCGTTCACGACCCGTGCATCGTACTCCACCAGCAATGTGGTGAAGGCGGGCACCACACCGAGAACACCGGGCACACCGGCGGCTAATACGGCTTCCGCGGTTTGGTGGATCCGGTTATTGGCATCCTCGCTGAGACCGTGTCCGAATTCCAGTAGCACCGCCGCGTCCCCAGCCTGATGCACGGCAGTCCATGGTCTTTCACTCCCCTCATGCATGGTCGACTTCGGCTGCGGCTTGTTTAAAGTCCTCAATCAGGTCGCCAACGTTTTCGATGCCGACCGAAATACGCAGAACCCCGGCGTCAATGAGCACGGCCGCCTGCTCGTCCGGTGTTAGGTCGCGGTGCGATGCCACCACGGGGTGCGAGATCGTGGTCATCACGTCGCCCAAACTGGGGACAAACGGCACCAACCGCAAGGAACGCGCCAGACGGTCCGCCCCCGCCCTTCCGCGGGCCACCCGGATGGCCAGGATGGCGCCGTATCCGTTCTTTAGCAGCCGCGTGGCCTGAGCGTGATCCGGATGGGTGGCAAGACCGGGGTAGAACACCTCGTCAATCCCTCGTACATGCCGCAAGGCTTCGGCTAAACCGAGCGCATTGGCGCTGGCCCGCTCCATGCGCAGTGCCATCGTGCGCGCGCCCCGAAAGGCGAGCCAGCTGGCAAAGGGATCCGGCGTCATACCGACCAGGTCCATGACTTGGGACGCCTTCTGGACTCGCTCTTCGGTCCCCACCACCGCGCCCAGGATCAGGTCACTATGTCCCCCGATAAACTTCGTCACCGAGTGGACAACCAAGTCCGCTCCCCACGACAGCGGGCGGGCGTGGTAGGGCGTGGCAAAGGTGTTGTCCACGACCACACGGCCCTTTACTCTGTGTGCCCGGTCGATGACCTCATCCACAGCACAAACGCGGCCTAAGGGGTTCGACATGCTCTCCAAGACCACGACACCTGGGCCGCCTGCAGCCAGTGCGTGTTCAACCTGATCGATGCTGTGGGTGTCAATCCACGTAAATGCGAAGCCTAGCGGCTCCAGGATGCGGCGCGCCAGCCCGACCGTGCCGCCGTATATTTCGCGTGCCACGTAGATAGGAGCGGGAGTCGGTTGGAGCGCCAGGATGGCGGCCGCCACAGCTCCCATGCCAGAGGCGGCGATGACCCCCGCGGGCGCTTCTTCCAAGTCAGCGATGAGACACGCCAGTGCGTTCGTGGTGGGATTACCGCCTCGGGTGTAGGTGTATCCCGGTTCTTCACTTCGAAAGACGCGATCCGCCTCTTCAATGCCGTGATACGCATAAGCTGCCGTCTGATACAACGGAGGGACGGCCGAATTTTGCGGCCAGGCCAGGTCTGGGACCTGCACACTTTTGGTATGGATGTCCATGCTTTCTGCCTCCATGCGGGGCCGCTGATCGAACGGCCGCGCCGATTAGTCTGGCGTATCCGCCAACGCCTTCAGCATCTCCGCTGACGCGGCAATGCCCCGCTCGAACAAATCAATCCGCATATTCTCATTGGGACCGTGGTTGGCCTCATCCTGATTGGCCAGCGGTACAATGAAGGAAGGTACGCCCAATACATCCGTGAAGACATAATCAGGTAAACTTCCCCCCATAGCCGGTTCAATGTACGGCGCCACCCCGTAGGCTCTCTCAATGGCGCCACTAAGCCTGTCAATGGCAGGGTGGCCGGGATCTGTGCGGGACGGGGCCATCCAGCCTGGGTGGATGTCGCACGCCACGTCAGGAAACCGCGAGTCCATGAACGCCTTCAATTGAGCGGCAATGCGGTCCGGCTTCTGATCAGCCGCCAGGCGGAATTCGCAGCGCACCTCAGCCGACGCGGGAATGATGCTCTTCTGTCCCGGTCCAACGTAGCCCGAACCCATTCCGGTGATGGAAAAGGTGGGCATCATGAGGCGACGATAGTATTCGACGGCGTCCCACCCCGCCAACTGTTCGGCTGCCATGCCCAGCGTCTCCGCCAACCGCTCAGGGTCAAACGGCAATCGGCTGATCAGGTCCCGGTCACGCGGTCCCAGAGGCACCACATCATCATAAAATCCTGGCAGAGTGACGCGGCCTTCCCCGTCCTTGAGCGCCGTCAACACCTCCACCAATCGCCAAGCGGGGTTAGGCGCCACATTGCCTTTGTGTCCGGAGTGGTTGTCGAACCGCGCACCCTGCGCCCGCAAGGTGAAGCTCAAAATCCCCCGCACGCCCAGGCGTATGACCGGTCGATCCGCAAGGCCCATAGGCCCGTCAGAGGTGATGGCATAATCGGCGGACAGGGCCGACCGATAGCGGCGAATGACGTCCGCCAAATACGGACTGCCCGACTCCTCGTCTCCCTCAAGCAGGACTTTCACGCGTAGGGGGAGCGTTCCATACCGCTCCTTCAGCGCCATCACGCCAAAAATATGCGCCAAGTGCTGGCCTTTGTTGTCTCCCGTGCCCCGGCCGAACAATCGTCCATCCCGCTGGGTCGGCTCAAAGGGCGGCGAATCCCACCCGTCGGCCGCTGCCGCAGGTTGCACATCATAGTGCCCGTACACGAGCACCGTGGGCACGTCGCCGCCACGCGGTCCATCTTCCGCCAGCAGCACCGGCTGTCCGGGATTATCCAGGGTGCGTACGACCAAGCCCTGGGACTGCATTAATGCCGTCAGCCAATCGCGCATTCGCTGCATAGCCGCGCCGTCCGTGGCTAAGCTGGGGATGCGTACCGCGTCCTCCCACAGCCCTTTCCATTCCTGGAACCGGCCCCGAATAATGGGGTCAAACTCTGACATGGCCGTCCCCTCCTATCCTTGACCTCATCCTAGCAAATCCCAGGCCCGTAGCGGATGCCTACCGCAGGAAATCCTGCCAGCATCTTTTGGCAGGAATTTGCGGAATTGTCTCGAATCTCTGTTCACTGCCCCGAGCGTGGGCAGACTTCTCGACGGAAAGAAGGCGTGCTGATGGCATCCTTTCATCTATCCCGAACGCAGGCGCACTGGAGCTGGAATCCGGATCGGACCCCGATGGTCCGGGTCCACCCCGGATCGACCCTCACAGTGGAGATCGCCAACGCATCGGGAGGTCAATTAGACCGACATTCGCTAACGGCGGATGTCGCCGCACTGGATTTCAGCCGTGTAAACCCAGTAACCGGCCCCATCTGGATTGAAGGAGCGGAGCCCGGTGACGCTGTCATTGTGGAAATCCTCTCCATTGATCTGGACGATTGGGGATGGACGGCCAACATTCCCGGATTTGGCCTCCTGGCGGATGAGTTCGCGGAGCCCCATCTCCGCATTTCCAAAGTCACGCCGCAATACGCCGAACTGATCCCCGGCATCCGGCTTCCCGTGCAGCCCTTCATCGGTACCATCGGGCTCGCTCCAAGCGAACCGGGGGATCATCCCCTGGTACCCCCGGGACCGCACGGCGGCAACATGGATATGCGGCACGTGACGTCTGGATCGCGCCTTTGGCTGCCCGTGGCGGTCCCTGGAGCTCTGCTCTCGCTGGGCGATTCCCATGCCGCGCAGGGAGACGGAGAGGTGTGCGGGACGGCCATCGAGACAAGCTCGGTCGTCACCCTCCGCGTGCATCTGAAGAAGGGGGCTGGCTTGGCCACGCCGCGTCTCGAGAGTCACCCATTTTCCCGCCGCACGGGTGCCTTCTGGGTCACCACCGGGATTGGACCAGACCTGTGGGAGGCGGCCCGGCAAGCCACGCGCGAAATGATTGCCTGGATCCAGGAGTTGACAGGCCTGTCGCGCGAAGACGCGTACCTGGTGACCAGTACCGCCGGTGACCTGGCGGTTTCGGAGATTGTCGACGCACCCAACTGGGTCATGAGCATGCACATGCCCAAAGATATTTTAGGAGGTGGCGGTTTGTGAACGGTCTTAAACGTGAGTTGGGCATATGGGAAGCGGCAGCGCTTTCCATCGCCATCATGGCTCCCACAGCGGCCATGGCCCTCAACGGGTCGCTCGCCGCCTCCATCGCCGGAACCGCTGTACCCTTAGCGTTTCTGGGAGCGCTGGTCACTATTGCTCTGGTCTCGTATTCCTTCATCGAATTTAGCCGCACCTACGCTCACGCGGGATCCGTCTACGCCTTCAATGGCCGCGGATTGGGGTCCCGTTACGGGTTTTTGTCCGGCTGGGCTCTTCTGCTGACCTACATTGCCTTTACGGGCGCGTCGATGGCTGAGGTGGGCCTGTTCTTCCAGACCTTCTTGGGCTTCCTCAACGTGCACGTGCCATGGATTTTCCCAGCCTTCGCTGCCGGCGCCGGTCTGTGGTACCTGTCCTTCCGGGACGTACGGCTCTCAGCACGCGTGACCATGGTGTTTGAGGGGATATCCATCATCCTGATTCTGATCCTGACTGCCATCATTTTAGCCCACGGCGGAGCCCACGGGCTGTCGCTGAAGCCGTTCACGGTGGGCAAGGCTGGAATCTCGGCGGTGGGGCTGGCCAGCGTCTTTGCCTTCCTGTCCTTCGCAGGGTTCGAGGGCGCGGCCACATTGGGCGAGGAAACCGCATCCCCCACACGCTCCATTCCCCGCGCGATTGCTATGGCGGTATTTCTCACCGGCGCCTTTTATCTCTTGGTCAGCTACACCCAGAGCGAAGGATTTGGGTTGAGCGCCAAAGGCGTCGCGGCCTTTGCGGGTTCGACGGCCCCCTTGGGGACGTTGGCCCAAACGTTTGTCGGGAGCGCCATGGCGGCCATGATCATGTTCGGAGCTACCATTTCCGCCTTCTCTTCTGCCCTGGGAACCGCCACAGCAGGATCCCGCATCCTTTTTGCCATGGGGCGTGATGAATTCGGACCTAAAACACTGGGCGAAGCCCACAGCCGGTATGGGTCGCCACACCGGGCATTGGCCGTCGTTATGGTTGTGGCCTTCGTGCTCAACCTGCTGCTACTGGCCCAGTCTCCCGCCAACGTGTTCGGATGGTTGGGCACTCTGGGCGTGCTGTCCCTGCTGTTGGTCTATCTGGTCACCCAGATTGCAGCCATTCGCTTGTTCGCCAAGACGGGCCGCTGGCGGGGATGGAAGTTCGCCATCCCAGTCTTGGCCATCTTGCTGTTGGCCTATACCTTGTGGTCCAATGTATTTCCCGTACCGTCGGCTCCGTATAATTACTTCCCGTATGTGGTGCTGGTGTGGATCGCGGTGGGCATCGTCATTGTACTGCGTTCGCCCAAGGCTGCCGCACGGCTCGGTGAGAGCTTCATCGACCAAGGCCTATAGGTGGTTGGCTGGCTTAGCACCCCGGCTCCGACGGAGCCGGGGTTTGGTTATAAAAAATCCCCGCCGTTCGTTTGCCATGTGAGGGATTTTCTTATTCTATTTCGGGCAATGGAGGCTATGTATGGCATCTTTGTGGGGCAGCATTTTAGGGTTGTGGATTCGTATCGGAACGCGTCTATTTCCCCCGGTCATCCATCCCATGATGGTCCATTTCCCTATCGTACTGCTATGGGGTAGTTTCTTGATATCCGTTTTGGCTCTGGTTTGGCGCACCCACGATCGATTTCTCGATCGCGCGAGCTTTTGGCTGGCGGTCCTCGGACTCATTGCCGGAACGGTTACGGCTGCGACGGGCGTGCTGTCGGAGCAATTCGTCAAATGGAACGCCACCACCAGTGCACTCCTGCAAACCCATCAGACCTACGCGATTCTCACCGGCATGTTCACCGTCCTGCTGGTGTTGTCGAGATTGGTGGCCCGCTATCCGCGGACCCAATTCGACCGCCAGTGGTCTCTATTCGGGACAGGGCGCGGCCGATCCACCCTGCTGTCGCTAATCTTCGGGCTGGGAGCCGTGGTCATGGTCACCATGACCGCGTCCATCGGCGGAACCATGGTGTACCAATACGGAACCGGCGTCCACGGGGTCGCGTTCCACACCCCGCACTTTGGGCCCCGTCATCCCTAACGCCGATCTGCTGGCGCCCCGGCTGAAGCTGGGGCGCTTTCTCTTTCTTCGCGGGATACACTAGGATTGAGAATGAGAGGAGGCTCCCATGCCGAAGCTGACGCGCGAGCAGATCATCCAGCATCTAACGCCCCCGGCCGGCATCCGCATGGCCCCGTATCCCGCATGGCGGGACCGCATATACCGCGGGGCTCTTCTGAGTATTGGCGTCACGATGCTGATGGTGGCCCTGGGCCAGGCTATCCGGAATCCTGAATATGTCGCGGCAGCGCATGGGTTGACTGCCATCTCCGTGGCGGTGGCAGCCGTGTTCTTCCTGGTCTGGCTGGCCCGCTGGCGCTATGCAGTGTGGGGATTAGCCATCGCCGGGTTGCTGGCCACCCCGTTTCAAGAGACCGCGGCGTGGGCCTGCACCCTGGCCGCGGGCAGTGTCATGGCGGCCAAAGAAACCCATTGCTTTCATTTCCTGGCTGGCCGGATTATTCCTGGGTGGTCCGTTGCAACCGGTCTGGTGTGGCTGGTGGTCCCCCAGTCGTGGATTATGGCGGCCTTCTGGGCAGTCCTGGGAACTCTCTGGATTTGGCTCGCTCTAGCCCGCTTTTCTCTCCCGGTCTTTGACATCCCGGGCCACCAGTAACCTCCTCTGCACACAGGATTCTCATCGGATCATCGCGAATACAGCCTTAGCATCCAGAGGAGGAGACGCCATGCAGTGGGCTTTGAGTGACAACCTGCCGAGTTCCGGAATCCGGGAGATACTAAATTTAGCCCTCCAAAAGCCAGGAACCATCCGTTTGGAAACCGGCGAACCTGACTTTCCGCCGCCACCCCACATTTTGGAGGCCTACGTCGAGGCATCCCGGTCCGGCAAGAACCGCTATACGGCCACTGAGGGCATTCCCGCTCTGCGCCAAGCCCTGTCGCACAAGCTCCAAGCCGTGAATCGGATTAAGCGTGCCCCCGAAGAGATTCTCGTCACGCCCGGAGGAATTCCCGGATTGTTTCTCGCTTTTATGGGGACCGCTGGGATGGGAACGGAAATCCTCGTCCCCGACCCCGGGTGGCCCGACTATCTGGGCGGCATGGTCAGCCTCGGCATTGCGCCGGTGCCCTATCCGTTGGCCGCGCCCGATTACTTGCCCAACCTAGACACCCTGACGCGGCTTTTGACCCCGCGCACCCGGGCCTTGGTCCTCAATTCGCCGGGGAATCCTACCGGCCGGATTGTACCCGAGCCTCTGGTCCGTCGACTCTGCGAGTGGGCCGACGAGCACGATCTGTGGATTATATCTGACGAGGTCTATGACCAAATGGTGTTTGCGGGAACACCCACCTCTCCGGCGCGCTTTCGGCCGGATCGGACGTTGTCGGCTTACAGCTTCTCGAAGACCTATGCCATGACGGGCTGGCGTCTAGGATATTTAGCCGGTCCTCCGGGCGCCATAGCATCCTTGACGCGGGTTGCCATGGGCGCATGGTCATCCGTGTCTGAACCGTTGCAGTATGCCGGGTTAGCGGCGCTGGAAGGCCCCCAGGACGTGGTAGACCGCATGCGCTTGGCCTACCTGCGGCGCCGCAACCTATCCATGCATATCCTGTCCAACCTGGGCGTCGCCACCAGCAATCCAGACGGCGCCTTCTATCTTCTAGCCGATGTGCGCTCGGCCCATGCTTCATCCCGGGAATTTGCACTGAACCTGCTGCAGGAGGATGGTGTAGCCGTCGCGCCCGGGTCCGCGTTTGGACAAGAGGCGGAAGGCTGGGTGCGTATTTCGCTGGCTTCCTCCGATGTGAATCTCACCGAAGGCCTCACGCGCTTGGGCCAAAGGGTCAAAGGCGCTGTTCGGCGATAACCAAATTCGCCACTTGAGCTCGAGTGACCAGGACCAAATCCGAACCCTTCAGCCAAATTTGGGTTCCCCGTTGTCCGGCACTGATGCTGATCCAATCCTGGTCTTCAATGCCGTCTTGGGCGTAAACGGGCAAGGCCCGGCGCCCCCCTAGCGGCGACACGCCACCGCGGACATAGCCTGTCACCGTTTCCAGTTCTTTGACAGGCAGAAGCGCGACGCGCTTTTCGCCGACCAACTGGGCCGCCGCCTTCAGGTCCAACTGGGCCGAGCCAGGAATGACCGCCATAAACCAACGCCGCGGCCCGCCCGTCACCACCAGCGTCTTATACACCTTGTCTTCGGGGATACCCAGCAAATGCGCCACATGCTGGGCCTCGAGCCGATCCGGATCCACCGGGTACGTGCGCACTTGGTACGCGACGCCCGCCTTGTCGAGCAGGCGCATGGCCTGCGTCTTCTTCACGCCGCCACCGCCTCCAGAAGATGCCGTTCGTTGGTGTCCCGCCGGGCGCGCATTCCTATTGGGGACGGAAAGATGGAATCGGTGCGGCCGAAGTTACACTCCGCCAGCACCGGCACACGACGCAGAGCGGTCCGACGCCCGATTACCTCAAAAACGAGATCCCCATCGTTCGCCGAGGGCCGATAAAGCCGCCCCACCACCCCCGCCATGCGCTCGCACACGCCCATGGTGGCGTACGCCCCGAGGCTAGTCCCCAACCGGGCTGGGAATGGGCGTTCCTCCGGCAGTTCGCAAGAGAACAGTGCGTCTCGCCAATCAGGGCAAAATTGGAAGTCATGCACATCCTGTGCACGGGCCTTGCGGGATGGGGAGACCCAAACCGATCCCAACCAGGCCGCCGCACCACCAACGGTGCCGCCGAGCATCTGCCTTTGAGCATTCAGGGAGGGTTGTCCGGGACGATGGGGAAACCCGGCGTCCGCCGGGGCGCTCGAAGACAAGATGCCCAGCGAGTCGCCGGGCCGGATCCTGTGCGGTTTCATACGTGGCCTCATCATTTAATAAGAGGGGGGCTGAAGCCCCCCTCCCTCGAGTCCTAGCGATTCTCGAGCGGGACGAAATCGCGGTGCGTGGCACCGGTGTACTCTGCCCGGGGTCGAATCAATCGGTTGTTCTGGTATTGCTCCAAGATGTGCGCAGTCCAGCCCGAGACGCGGCTCACCGCAAATACCGGCGTGAAAATATCCGTAGGAATGCCCATCTGCGCGTATACCGAGCCGGAGTAGAAGTCAACGTTGGGGAACAGATTCTTGGACCCCATAATGGCCTCGCGCACTTCGTTGAGCATGTGGTACCAACGCAGGTCCCCGGCATCTTCACCGACTTCCTTGGACAAACGGCGCAAAATAATCGCACGCGGGTCTTCAGTCCGATAGACCCGGTGGCCGAATCCCATAATCTTATCCTTCCGCGCGAGCGCCCCTTCGATCCACGGCTTAGCGTTCTCCACCGTGCCTATCTTTTCCAGCATGTACATGACCTGCTCGTTGGCGCCGCCGTGCAACGGCCCCTTCAGCGTTCCCACCGCCGACGTCACTGCCGAATAAATGTCGGACAATGTGCCGGCCGTGACCCGCGCAGAAAAGGTCGACGCATTTAGCTCGTGGTCCGCATGCAGGATGAGTGCGGTGTTAAAGACCCGCGCATGTAGAGCCTTGGAACGCTCGCCATGCAGCATGTACAAGAAGTTTTCGGCCAACCCGAGAGCCGGTTCCGGCGCGACAGGAGCCCGGCCGTTGCGAACTCGGTCGAACGCCGCCACCATGGTGGGGACCTGCGAGACCAATCGCACCGCCTTGCGATGGTTGGCCTCCGGCGACATGTCGCTGCCGTCGGGATCATAAATCCCTGCCACACTGACCGCCGACCGAAGAGCATCCATCGGGTGCGTGTCCTTTGGCAGGGACTTGATTAGATCCATAACGGGCGTGGCCAAGGTGGCCGAGTCCCGCAACTCCTTTTTGAGGTGGTCTAACTCCTCGCGGTTGGGCAGGTTCCCCTTCCACAAAAGATACACCACTTCCTCAAAACTTGTGGTCTCAGCCAAGTCCGCCACGTTGTAGCCGCGGTAGACAAGGCGACCTTCATGTCCATCGATGAAGCAAATTTCCGATGTGTTGGCTACCACATCTTCCAGTCCAGCTTTGAATCCTTCAGTTGCCATGTTGCGCCTCCTTGAATGTTCAGTATGTAAAGACCGGCTTTCGCCAATTCGGGGCACACACAAATTGTACTCCTCTCACCGACAAAAGGATCCCCCTAATTCTTCATAATACGCCGCGGTTCCCCAGGGGACTCCGAGACCGCCCTTCCGCATTCGCGGCGCCTATTGCTATAATGACCCTAACAGAGTACGTGGAGGAGCCAACAATTTGTTAAGAAACCGTATCCGAAAGGTGCCCGTGACCGTTCGCGGAACCCACTATATCCATGAGTATTTGGTCCTGCCAGATGTCTGCGCCGTTATTGCCGAAGTCGACGATGGCATCGTGTTGGTCGAACAGTTTCGCCCCGCTCTGGGGCGCCGCATCCTGGAACTCCCGGCTGGGCGGTTGCGCCGAGGGGAAGAGCCGGTGCAGGGAGCGCGCCGAGAGTTGGCCGAAGAGACCGGGTATCAAGCCGGGGACCTCCGGCTGATATCGCGCTTCTATCCATCTGTCGGATTGTCCCGGCACAAGGTCCACTTGTACTACACGGTGAATCCCTCCCCCGGCGAGACACACTGGGACGCAACCGAAGAAATCGACGTCAAGATTATCCCGGTGAGTGAAGTGCCTAACCTCCTCATCGAGGGCCGGGCCGCCGATGCCAAGACCCATCTGGGGCTGGTGTATTTCTTGAACGCCCGGGGCTGGCTGATGCAACGGGGTCGCTGGCGTCCGACTGAGCTGGCTAATCGCGACAATTAATTAGGCTGACCAAGACAAAAAATTCCGTATACAGCGCCTGAAAATCCGTTAAAATGGCCTTACAAGGATTGAAAGGGGGCGCCTCTGACGATCTGCGAACATTGCGGAGCCAAGGTGGTAGACGGTGGGAACGTATGTGCAGCCTGCGGCATGGCAGCCGGTCCAATCGAACCGCGTCCCAAACCTTTGGCGAAAGTCGTTCCGTTCAAATCCAAGCGACGGCCCAACGAACGGCTGCCGCACGGAAAGCCCCCGCGCCGCCGTCCGTCCGCCGTCACCTGGTGGATCGTGGCCATAATCGCCATCTGCCTAGTCCTGCCGTACCTGCATCTGTAGCCCTTTTAGGCCGCTAGCTCCATTCATTGGCGCTGAGGTGCGGTTGCAAGCTGCGGTTTAAACTCTCCGCCAGCACTTCCGCCATGTCGTCGATGAGGATATCGATTTCCTTGGGCGTGACCATCAATTCACTAAAACGCGAACCCAGCACCTCGTCGACAAGGCCGCGCTGCTCCGAGGGAGCCATCTGTTTCAAAATATCGTAAAACGCCATGTCGTCCGCCAACTGATTGGCGAGCTGGCGGATCGCTTCTTGGGCAATGCTGACGGACTGGACGACGGTGCACACCCCGATGGCGATGACGGGAACGCCCACACTCGATTCGGTTAATCCCTGCCGTCGGTTTCCCACGCCCGACCCGGGGTGGATTCCGGTGTCGGCAATCTGGACGCTGCCGAGCAAGCGGTCAAGATTGCGCGCCGCTAGGGCATCGATGGCCACCACCAAATCCGGTTCCGCTTCGCGGACAATCCCGCGGATGATGTCCAACGTTTCAATTCCGGTCGTACCCAGGACTCCGGGAGCCACAGCTGCCACCGGCCGCATTTTCTCTTTGATGTCCTCCGAAACCACCGCCCCCAGGTGGCGGGTGACCAAAATCCGCTCCACGACCCGCGGCCCTAACGCATCCGGGGTTGCGTTCCAGTTGCCTAAGCCGACAACCAGCACACTCTTATGGATATCCTGAGGAATCAGCTCTTTCAACTGGTCGGTGAGCCTTTCCATGAGGTGGGTCTTCAAGTCGGCGTCTCGGTCCTGAAAGGTGGGCACGTCGAGGGTAATATAGTGTCCCCGGGGCTTGCCCATCAGGCGCTCGGCCGACTCCTCGTAAATCTCGACTTCAGTCACGAGAACCCCGCCGCTCTTGCTCTCTTTGACCCGAACCCCAGGCACCTCTTCTTTGGCATCGCCGCGGACAATATCGCGCGCCTCGATGGCCATGTCGGTGTAGACCTGAATGGGCAAAAATGTCGCCTTGTGCTCCGCCAATACCTCTCCGCCTCCGGTCAGGTTCGCCCTGTAATACCCGTAGGCTTGCCGCGCATTTGGGCCTTTATGCACGCGCTCGCCCGGCGCTACACGCTGTGCGCCCGGGTCTCGAGATGAAGCGGCGCACGGAACGCAGCCCGCGCTTGCCGAGCGCTAATCTGATGGTCTGCTACCATACTTTCCAGCACCATCCGCTGCCGGTCTTTGGCGGTATGGAAGTGAATCAACGGATTATAATAGCTGGGCGCCTGCGGCAGTCCCGCCAGGAGCGCCGCTTGGGGCAGTGAAAGCTTCGCGGGAGATTCGCCGAAGTACCGCTCGGCGGCGGAGTCAACCCCGAACGCCCCATCGCCTAGATAGACCTGGTTCAAATACATGGCCAAAATCTGATTCTTGGTGTACAGGACCGTCATCATCATGGCCAGAAGCGCCTCCGCGATCTTCCGCCGAAACCGTTTCACCGGGGTCAGCATCGTATTGCGTGCCAACTGCTGAGTAATGGTGCTGCCCCCTTGGGCAAAGCTGTGAGTCTTCAGGTCTACGACCAGGGCGCGGCCAATCCCTTCAAAGCTCACCCCGAGATTCGAGTAGAAGCTGCGGTCTTCGGTGGCGACGATAGCCTTCGCCATCCACGGAGAGATGCGGCTCAAGGGGGTCCAATTGCCCCCCGATTGGTTTTCGCGGTAAATCACCAAAGCCGGAACCGACTGCAGTCGAGTCCAATAGCTCTGATAGAAACGGACAATCGGCACCGCACTCGTCAGAAATACGATGCTGACCAAAAGCGCTATTAGGCGCGTCCCGCCTCTCATCTTGGCCGACAAGCAAGATCCCGTCCCTTCACACATACAACTATTGGGGAGGGATGGACAATGCAGCCTCGGACTAGAAAGTCCTTGTGGTGGGGAACCTTGACGTTGACCTCCGCTGCGCTGGCCTCCCGTGGCTTGGGCCTCATTTATCGCATGCTTCTGGCCCGGTTCCTGGGAGGCGAAGGACTCGGCCTCTTTCAGATGGTTTTCCCCCTGTACGTGGCTCTTGTGACCATCTGTGTCGCCGGAACCCCGGTGGCCATCTCCCAGATGCTCGCCGAAGGCAAGGCCCCTCCCGGGCGCCTGCTGCGTGTCGCCACCCTCATTGTATTAACGATTAGCCTGCCGCTTATCGTACTGGTTGTGCTGTGGGCACGCCCCTTAGCCCTAGCGCTGTACCACGATGAAATCTTTGTTCCGATGCTCTGGGCCCTGGCGCCTGCCTTGTTGGCGGTGGCGTTCTCCAGTGTCCTGCGAGGCTACTTCATCGGCCGCCAGGAGATGGAGTATCCGGCCGCCTCGCAGGTTGCCGAGCAGATGGCCCGGGTGGCCATCTTGTTTGCCCTGCTGAACCTGGTCGGGCGCCACCTATTCCATAATCCGCCGCTGGTGGCGGTCCTCTTAATCCCGCTCGGCGAAGCCATCAGTCTGTCCATTCTGGCCCTCGGCTACTGGCGCAGCCGCCCCGGGACCCGCTCCATGGAACCCCCCCCCGGAGGACTGGCCCGGGCCATCCTGAAGCTCTCGGTGCCGGTCACCATGAGCCGGCTTTTGGGATCTGCCATCGGGGTGATTGAGGCCAGCCTCATTCCCCTGCGCCTCCAACTGTCCGGCATGTCACGCGCCGCGTCCATCCGCTACTTCGGTCAGTTGACAGGCATGGCGCTGCCTCTGATTTTGTTCCCGACGGCCCTCACCGTATCCCTGTCGACCAATCTCATCCCCGCCATCGCCTCCGCCTCCAGTTCCGGACAGGCCGAACGGGTCCACAAATACATCGTGGATAGCATTGCCGCCACAGCGCTCCTGACGGTACCTGTCACCTTTGTTCTACTGACGCTGGGACTTCCGCTCGATGACTTGTTCTTTCACGCTGCGATCCAACCGACCGTGTTTGTTCCCTTGGTCGTGGGCGGCTTTTTCCTGTACTTCGATATTGCCTTTGCGGGAATTCTGCGCGGACTAGGACGCACCGATTTACCCTTGTGGAATGACCTCGTTGCGAGCCTCTTAGAAATTGCCTTGATTTGGGTGCTCGCCAGCCATGCCGGGCATGGGCGGGAAGGTATCGCCATTGCCGTGGCCGCGGGATTCGTGGGATCGTCGATCCTCAATCTCTACTACGTTCTCAAGATGACCCATGTCCGGGTCCCATGGGCGCGGGTGTTTGGAAAACCGGTGCTGGCTGCCTTCCCCATCTGGCTGGTCACGCCCTTGTGGCAAGCCTGGATGCGGGGACTGCATGTGACCCATGTCACTGTGCTTATTAGCAGCGTCGCGGTGTCTTGCATCATCTACTTTGCCGCGTTGGCTGCCACTGGCACACGGCTGACGCGGCTGCTCTAGCTATCCGATGGCCGGATCGATCTGCTTCAGATAATGCAGGGCTTGACCGGCATTTTGAAACGCGCCTTCATAGACCGCCTTAATCACGCCATTAGGCGCCACGAAGACCTGGGTCGGCAGCCCATGGATGCCGTAACTAGCCGCTACCCCGCCCTGGGAATCCAGCGCGATGGGATAGGTGAGGCCCAGACTGTGAGCGAACTGCTGCACCTGGGCCTGCGACTCTTGCACATCCACGCCCACGATGTCGATCTTTTGTCCATACAAGCGCTGTTCTTGCTCCACAATTGGCAGTTCCTGCTTGCAGTGCGGGCACCAGGTGGCCCAGAAGTTAAGCCAGACGCCATGGCCTCTGAGGGATGCCAGCGTGATGGTTTTCCCGGTGGTGGTCTGCAGGGTAAAGCTGGGCGCCACCTCGCCGGGCAGGAAGCCTGACTGAGCGTGCTGCAAACGCGATTGTCCGCCCGCTGCGGCGTGTTGCACCCCCAGCGACCGATGCACAAGAAACCCTGAGTACACAACGGCCAGACCCACAACCGTCCACGTGGCTACCTTGCGAACGTCCACTTGACCCCTCCTGCCACTAGTTTATCCCACGGCCTCCTGGACCGCCAGTTCCACACCGTCAGCGCTCGCACGAACACGCACTTCGGACCCGTCGGGCACTTCTCCGGCCAGCATACGGACGGCCAGAGGGTCTTCCAAGTAGCGCCGGATTACCCGCTTCATGGGCCGGGCTCCAAACTCCGGCTCGTAGCCCCGAGCCGCTAAGTGGTCGAGGGCGTCGTCCTCGATCACGAGCCGCACCCGATGCTCCGCCAGGCGCTTTTCCAGCTGCTCGAGCTGCAAGCGGATGATCATGCGAAGCTCCGTGTCGGTCAGACGCGCAAACGTAATCACTTCATCAATGCGGTTCAAAAATTCAGGCCGCAAGCTTTGCCGCAGCACCCCGGCGACCAGGTGCTCGCGCCGAGCGGGATCATCCTCCTCCAAGATAATGTCACTCCCCAAATTGGAGGTCATAATGATCACGGTATTACGGAAGTCCACAGTCCGTCCTTGGCCGTCAGTCAGACGCCCGTCATCCAAAACCTGCAGCAGGACATTGAAGACTTCCGGGTTGGCTTTTTCGATCTCGTCCAGGAGAATCACCGAATACGGACGCCGGCGCACCGCCTCGGTCAATTGCCCGCCTTCCTCGTAGCCCACATATCCGGGCGGAGCACCCACCAGCCGCGATACCGTATGGCGTTCCATGTACTCGGACATATCAATCCGCACGAGCGCGTTTTCATCGTCGAACAAGAATTCCGCCAGCGACTTGGCCAGTTCCGTCTTGCCGACGCCGGTGGGACCGAGAAACAGAAAGGACCCCATCGGCCGTCGCGGGTCGGAGAGACCGGCCCGCGCGCGCCGCACCGCATTAGCCACGGCCCGCACCGCGTCTTGTTGGCCGATGACACGCTGGCCCAGCCGCTCTTCCATGTGCACCAGCTTCTCGCGTTCGCCCTCCATAAGCCGAGACACGGGAACCCCCGTCCACTTGGCGACAATGGCGGCGATGTCATGCTCTGTCACCTCTTCGCGCAACATACGCTCCGGTCCCTGGCTCCGCTCCACGGCTAACTGGGCCTCGTCCAACTGGCGCTCCAGATCCAACAGCACCCCATAGCGCAGTTCGGCCGCCCGCTCCAAGTTTCCCTGCCGCTCCGCCTGGGCTTCCTCGGTCCGGGCCTGATCAATGCGGTTCTTGAGGTCACGGACTTGGTCAACCAGGCCCTTTTCCTGCTCCCACCGCGCCTTCAAGGCATTGCGCGACTCGTTGAGATTGCCGAGCTCCTGTTCCAAGCGCGTCAGCCGCTCGGCGGTCGCCGGATCATCCCCTTCTTTCGCCAGCGCCTGTCGTTCAATCTCCAGCTGAATGCGGCGCCTCTCCAGCTCGTCCAGTTCCTCCGGCATGGAGTCCATCTCCACGCGCAGGTGCGAGGCCGCTTCGTCGACCAGGTCAATCGCCTTGTCGGGGAGAAATCGGTCGCTGATATACCGGTGGCTGAGTTGTGCGGCTGCCACCAATGCACTGTCGCGTATGCGCACGCCATGGTGCACCTCGTACCGCTCCTTCAGGCCGCGGAGAATGGCAACGGTGTCCTCCACGGATGGTTCCGACACATAGACGGGCTGAAAGCGTCTCTCGAGGGCGGCATCTTTCTCGATGTAGGTCCGGTACTCGTCTAGTGTGGTAGCGCCCACCGCCCGGAGTTCCCCCCGGGCCAGCGCCGGTTTCAGCAAGTTGGCCGCATCAACCGCTCCTTCCGCTTTGCCGGCCCCCACCAGGGTGTGCAGTTCGTCGATGAAGAGGATGACAGCTCCCTGAGCCGCCTCGATCTCCTTGAGTACGGCTTTCAATCGATCCTCAAATTCGCCCCGGAACTTGCTCCCGGCGATGAGCGATCCCATGTCCAAGGACAACACCCGTTTCTGCTTCAGTCCTTCCGGCACGTCATTGGCCACAATGCGCTGAGCCAGTCCTTCGACAATGGCAGTCTTGCCGACTCCGGGCTCGCCGATCAGAACCGGGTTATTTTTGGTGCGGCGCGACAGCACTTGGATAACCCGGCGAATTTCCTCATCCCGTCCAATGACGGGATCGAGCTTGCCGCGGCGCGCCAAGTCGGTGAGGTCTTTGCTGTACCGGGCCAGCGCCTGGTATTTATCCTCCGGATTGGGATCGGTCACACGGGCGCTGCCGCGCACATCCTTCAGCGCCCGCATCAGGCCATCCCGGTTGATGGCGACGTCCTGCAGGAGGGCTTTGAGCCGCCCGCCGGCGCGCGTGACCAGTGCCAACAGCAAGTGCTCCGTGGACGTATACTCATCTTTGAGCTGCTCGGCTTCCTGCTCAGCCGCCTCGATGACCTGCACCAGGTCCGGTGCCAGGTATGCGCCGCTCTGCGTGCCCGACACACGCGGCAGAGCATCCACGAGTTCTCCCGTACGCTGAGACAGCGGGTTGAGCGGCACCCCCAACTTCTCCAGCAAGGGACGGACGACCCCATCGGGCTGGTCGATGAGCGCCTTCATGAGGTGAACTGTCTCGACGGCTTGGTGGCCGCGATCCCGGGCCAAATTTTGGGCCTCTTGCAAAGCCTCCTGTGACTTGACGGTTAGTTTATCGAGGCGCATGGATTTCCCCTCCTGGTTCGCCATGAAGGTTCTTCAACTGGTCATACAGGGCATCGTCTTGCGCGCTGAAAGGTTCCGTAAAACGAAGCGCCACCTCGAGCAGCATGTCCCCTTTGACAGACGACCCGCGGTGCGGCAGTCCCAAGCCCTTTAGGCGCAACAACTTGCCGTGATTGGTATGGCGCGGGATTTTTAACATGACGGGGTCCCCCACCAGCGGCCGAACAGGCACTTCTCCGCCCACGGCCGCCACAGGAACCGCCACCATGACGCGTCCCCGGAGGTTGTCTCCTTGGCGTAGGAACCGCGGATGCGGCGCAATCTCGACCTTGAGCCGCGCATACTCGCCGACCCGCAGGACCGTCCCGTCCTCAACCCCGGCGGGGATCGCGACATCGAATCGCCGGGGCTCGGCGACCTGCCCCAGTCCTCCGCAGCGGGGACAGGTACGGTCCGTCCCATGGCACACCACGCACTCCTTAACATCCTCGACGGTCAGGCTTACCGTGCGACCCTGGGCTACATCCTCAAGGGTGATGCGGACCGTCTCCTCCGGTATGGTGCGAGCTGGCTCGGGGCGATGCGCCTCCCGCCCGGCACCGGAGAACAAGTCCTCGAAAATCGACCCGAAGCCGCCGAAATCCTCCGGATTCCAGTCATGGGTAACCCGCTCAAACCCGGTTCCATGGCGGCGCGACTGGTGCGTGGCATAGCCGCGGCGGAGGCTGTCGTATTCGGCGCGCCGTTTCGGGTCTGACAGGACCTCGTACGCTTCGTTAATCTCCTTGAACTTGTCTTCGCTGCCCTTGCCGCCCACGTCCGGGTGATATTGACGGGCCAATTTGTGATATGCCTTCTTGATGGCTGCCGCCTCAGCCTTTTCATCAACGCCTAAAACTTTGTAATAGTCCTTGGGTGCCGCCACGGAGCTCACCTCCCTTACGGTACAACAGGCGAGGGAGCGCCCCTCGCCTGTAGTGTCAGCCTAATCCCAATACCTCATTCGCTGGGGCGAAAGTCGGCATCAATCACATCGCCGTCATCTCCACCCGGCGCGTCGCCCGGCGGCGGCGTGTCGTCCGTCCCCGATGGCGCCTGGCTCTGATACAGCTGTTCGGCAAGCTTGTGAGCGCTGGCCTCGAGCTTGGTCAGGGCGTCCTCGATCGCGGCTTTGTCTTCGCCGTTCATGGCGGTCCGCACGGCCTGTACAGCAGATTCCGCCTCCGACCGGTCCGTGGCACTGACCTTGTCGCCCAAATCCTTGAGCGACTTCTCCGTCGCGTAGACCATGGATTCGGCCCGGTTCCGGACATCCGCCAAATCCCGCTTCTTCTCGTCCTCGGCGGCCTTTTCCTGCGCCTCCCGGACCATCCGGTCCACATCGTCTTTACTCAGTTGCGTGGAGGCGGTCACCGTAATACGTTGCTCCTTGCCGGTCCCCAAGTCCTTGGCCGACACGTTGACGATACCGTTGGCGTCGATGTCGAATGTGACCTCAATCTGGGGAATCCCCCGGGGGGCCGGTGGAATGTCTGTGAGACTAAACCGGGCCAGCGTGCGGTTGTCCCCAGCCATCGGCCGTTCCCCTTGCAGCACGTGGATTTCCACGCTGGTTTGGTTATCGGCCGCGGTGGTGTACACCTGGCTCTTCCGGGTGGGGATGGTGGTGTTGCGGTCAATGAGCTTGTTGAAGACCCCGCCCAAAGTCTCGATACCCAAAGACAGCGGGGTGACATCCAACAGGATGACATCTTTGACCTCGCCGGCCAAGACGCCTCCTTGAATGGCGGCGCCGATCGCCACCACCTCGTCCGGGTTGACTCCGCGGTGCGGCTCTTTCCCCGTCAAGCGCTTTACCAGTTCTTGAATAACCGGCATACGGGTTGAACCGCCGACCAGAATGACCTCGTCGATTTGCCCTTCGCTTAACTTGGCGTCGGCCAAAGCCTGCTTGAACGGGCCCACGCAGCGTTCGGTCAGGTCTTGCGTAAGCTCCTCGAACTTGGCCCGGGTAATCTTCTGCTCCAAGTGCTTCGGTCCGGTTTGGTCGGCTGTGATAAACGGCAGCGACACCTGAGTTTCGGTGACCGACGAGAGTTCGATTTTGGCCTTCTCCGCGGCTTCAATCAGACGTTGAAGCGCCTGACGGTCCTTGCGCAGATCGATGCCGTACTCCTTTTGAAACTGCTCGGCTATGTAGTCCACCAGTTTCATGTCGTAGTCATCGCCGCCCAAGTGAGTGTCGCCCGAGGTGGATTTCACCTCAAACACGCCATCGCCCACTTCCAGCACGGACACGTCAAAAGTCCCGCCGCCCAAGTCCCAGACCAAGATGGTCTCGTTCTTGTTCTTGTCGAGTCCGTAGGCCAGAGCTGCCGCGGTGGGCTCGTTGATAATGCGCAGCACTTCCAAGCCCGCAATGCGGCCGGCGTCCTTGGTGGCTTGGCGCTGCGCGTCGTTAAAGTAGGCAGGGACGGTAATCACCGCCTGGGTGATGGTCTCGCCCAAGTACTTCTCGGTGTCGGCCTTCAATTTGGCCAGCACCATAGCCGAGATTTGCTCTGGCGTCAAATCCTCTCCCGCATTGGGCAATTCCACTCTGACCTGACTATTGGGCCCGCTGACCACGTGATAAGGGACGCGGGTCCGTTCCTGGGAGACCTCGTCAAACCGCCGCCCAATGAAGCGCTTGATGGAGAACACGGTGTTCTCCGGATTCATGACAGCCTGACGGCGCGCCAGTTGGCCGACCAACCGCTCCCCGTTCTTGCTGAACCCTACCACTGAAGGCGTTAGGCGGCTCCCTTCGGTGTTCAGCACCACGGTCGGCTGGCCGCCTTCCATGACGGCAATAACCGAGTTGGTTGTGCCTAGGTCAATCCCTACTACTTTCGCCATATGTCCTCACCCTCGCTTTGGAGCCGGTATCACCGGCACCTCCTAAAATTGCGCGGATCCCAGCCGGGTTTATGCCTTGTCCCGCTAAATCTCGGATCCGGATAAGCTGATGGAAGTCATTCTCCGAGTACAGCCGATT